>JAGPIY010000043.1:4160-11240 GCA_018054715.1 Bacteroidaceae bacterium | reverse complement strand
ATTTGGTACTACAGCAAAGCTATAGCACAACAACAATAATATGCCCGATAACAAGAATGGTTTCATCGTGTATACATTAATCTCTATCTTAAGTTTCGCTATATATGCTTTCTATAAATTTCAGTTCTTTTTCAACCATCGACACTAGCGGCATATCCAAGCCAATTTTTTTAGCTTCTAAAATGGGACGCGAATAGATATAGTAGGTTTCCAACGGACGATGAAAGTCGAAATCCAGTTTCATGCTTGGAGAATAAGGAGGCATCTTCTTGGTCATTCCAATCATCGCATCTACATACGACTCTTCAATTGGCTGTTCTGGAAGAAAGTGATTAGCAACTTCAATCACCTCCAGCATCATATCACGTAGTAATAATTCAGAATCGGGATTGGAAACTAACTTATCAGTGCTTGTGTTCAGCACCACAGATATGCCATTGAAAGGAATGTTCCAGATGAGTTTCTTCCAACGGGCTTCCACATAATCGGCTAATGCTGCATCTACACCCGATTCTTTAAAATCGGCAACCACTGCATCTAAGAGGGAAGAATCAGGGCAGGAGTACGATCCGATGTTAATTCTTCCAAGATTTTGATGCGTAATGCATCCATCGTTTAGTTTACAGGAGCAAATAAAAGCCAAACCGGCTGCAATATATAAGTCAGGGAATTCTTTTTGTAAATCTTCCTCTAAGCCTAATCCATTTTGAATTAGAATGACAAGTGTCTTTTTATGCAAAAGAGGAGGTAACATTTCCTTTAGTAAGTAGTTATTAGTCGATTTTAGTGCCACTAGAACCACATCGCACTGAGGCATATCACTTGTTTTATGGTATGCATTTATATTTGGTAAATGAAAATCGCCATTTACCGAATCAACTTGCAAGCCATTCTTTTTTACATATTCATAATCTGAATGGAAAAGGAAATGAACATCTTTTCCTGCATTAGCCAATTTTCCGCCATAATATCCACCAATAGCACCTGATCCTATTACTCCGTATTTTAATACCATATTTTTAACCATTAGATTAGATGTTGACATTCAGTATCTTTACCATTAGGTCTGTAACTGATGATACACAAAGATAAAGCAAATGAATGAAAGATAGAAAGAAGGAGTCTTTTTTTTATATTTAATTATCAAAGATGCTCTGATTTAGGGGAATACTCTTATTTCATGCAAATATTACCGATACGTACTTTCTATGAATCTTAATTCTTTCTCAAGCATTGACACTAACGGCATGTCCAAACCTATTTTTTGAGCTTCTAAAATAGGGCGTGAATAGATATAGTATGTTTCCAATGGACGATGAAAATCGAAGTCCAGTTTCATGCTTGGCGAATAAGGAGGCATTTTCTTTGTAAACTCAACCATCGCATCTACATACGATTCTTCAATCGGATGCTCTATGCCCGAATTGTTGGCCACCTTTATCACTTCTAGCATCATGTTACGCAACATTTGTAAGGAATCCGGATGATGTAAAAGTTTATCAGTTGTAGTGTTTAGCACTACAGAAACGCCGTTAAAAGCAACGTTCCAGATAAGTTTCTTCCACCGTGCTTCGTAATAATCGGATAATGTGGCATCTACGCCCGATTCTTGTAAGTCGGCAACGATAGTTTCTAGAAGAGAAGAGTCGGGACAAGAGTATGATCCGATATTAATTTGTCCAAGATGCTGATGCGTAATATGTCCATCTTTTAATTTGCTGGAGAAAATAAAAGCCAATCCTGCTGCAATATATAAGTCAGGGAATTCTTTCTGTAAATCTTCCTCCAAACCTAATCCGTTTTGAATAAGGATGACAAGTGTCTTTTTATGCAAAAGAGGGGGTAGCATATCCTTCAGCAAGTGATTATTTATCGATTTTAAGCCAACTAAAATGACATCGCACTGAGGCATGTCCGTTGTTTTATGATATGCATTAATGTTCGCCAAATGAAAATCACCATCTACCGAATTAACTTTTAAGCCATTCTTTTTTACATGTTCATAATCTGAATGAAAAAGAAAGTGAACGTCTTTTTCTGCATTAGCCAATTTTCCACCATAATATCCACCAATAGCGCCTGAACCTATTATCCCGTATTTCAATGTCATGTTTTAATTTGTTAGAGTAAATATTCATTATTTTTGCAACGATGGTCTACAGAAATAATGTAATACAAAGGTAAAACGTATATATGAAAGGCATAAGGAAAAGTGTTTTTTTTATATTTAATAATTACGGAGGCTATAAATTAAAAGAATTGGCGGTTGAAACATTATAAACTTTCACTTTTTATACTGTTTTAGATAACCATTGATACTTCAAAATGAAGACGGAAAAGTGCTGCAAAGCTTTATATGGCAGCTCTGATAAAGGGTTTTGCATTTCAAACGTTTAACTACTTTTTTTGATTTGTAAAAAGTAATGGATGTTTTTGTGATTTCTTAAATAAAGCCTTTCTTTTTTATATTGCTATGAAATGAGGTGCTTTTAATTAAGATTTTTATTTGTAAGTTCATGGGAATAATGTTTTAAAATGCAAAAGAGGATGTAACTACTTTCTGAGCCGATTAAAGTAGTAAGAAAATAAAATGGGCTGAAGGGTTGCTGAATAGTTTTAGAAAACTATTCAGCCATTTGTGCGTTGCTAATCAAATGCTTACAATGTATTCCTGAAAGGCTGAAGGGTTTTTTGCCGGAATCTTTTTTCTAACAAAAAGGCTCTGTTCTCTATTTGCAAATAGAAAATATGGTAGGTACAAGCCTTACGTTGTTCTAGCAATATAACAATCAAGAAAAAAAGAATTCGACAGAGCGAAAAAAAACTTCAGCCTTTTTATAAAGAAGGCACACCGAAATTCGATGTGCCTTTTACTGAAAGAATCTTTCAGCGATAAATTACGTGTTTTATTTTGTGTTGCTTGTATTTATCTGTTGATGCTTTTTTTGTAAAGAGAAGGCAAATTTCAATCCACCATCTTTGCGCAAACGTGCTTCAATATTTCCTCCGTGGAAGCGTACGGCATTTTTCACGATGCTTAGTCCTAGGCCTGTGCCCCCTTGTTTGCGTGAACGACCCTTATCAACGCGATAGAAACGTTCGAATAGATGAGGCAGATGCTCTGGCGAAACTCCGACTCCATTATCGGAGAAGGTGAACGAGTAGGACGATTCGTCTTCTTCTAATAAATTGATGAAGATTTCTTTTCCTCCCGAATAAGCAATTGCATTGCTCATCAAGTTATGGAATATAGAATATATTAAAGAAGCATTCCCCTCTACCACAATTGGCATTTTAAAGTTGCAATGGATGCGCATGCGCTTTTCTTCGGGTTGAAGCGCCATTTCGGAACGCAACTCTTCGATGATGCCATTTAGCATTACTTCTTCGCAGAGAATAAGTGTGCTGCCTTCATCTAAGCGGGTAATTAGTGAGATGTCGCTAAGTAATGAAGAAAGACGTTTGCTTTGCATCAAACTTTTCTCGATAAAGTTGTTTCGCGTTTCCGAAGCTAGATCAGGATTGGCATTGAGTATTTCCAGATACCCTTGAATCACACTTACCGGAGTTTTCAACTCGTGATTGATGTTGTTGGTAAGCTGACGTTTTATGCGTATCTTTTCTTGCTCTTCGTACAAGGCTGAATCATGTTCCTTATCACGTTCTTCCGCTATTTTTTGTAGGCGTGCATAGAGCCCTACGATGTGGCTAGAGATGCCTCCGAGTTCGTCGTCTTTAAATGGCTTTAGTCCATCTAAAGGTAAGCCGTTATCTGCTCGTTGAGCAAATTCTTTTAGGCGTACCATGTTTAGCCTGAGTCGTCGAGTTGCGAAATATCCAACGATCATAATGGCGAATGAAACGGCAAAGACAAGCCAAATAAATAAGGTGTCAGCCTTTAATGTTTTTTCTAAAGAGATGTGGTAAGGAAGTGCAGTACGCACAATGAGGTCGTTAGGACTGAATTTTTCTTCTAACTTACTGCTTCGGGTTGCGGTATAGAAATAATCTTCGCGCATGGTTTCAGAGGAACGGCGTATAGTATATCCGGTGCCTTTTTTAAGTGCTTCTTGTACTTCAGGACGATTCAGATGGTTGCTCATTACGGAGTCGGCATGTGAATCGTAAAGTACATCTCCGTTGGTACGAATCAACGTAACGCGTAGGTCTGGAAATTGTTTGTGATGTAAAACCATCAGGCTATCTATCGCAGTAGAGTACTGAGCCACATTGTGTGCATCTAGTTTGTCGATGATTTGGGTATTCAGAATCTGCAATTGTGCATTTAAACTTTCTGCTTTAAAGTGCTTTTCGCGTGAATACTGAAAGTATATGAAGCTTACAACAAGCAAGATGGTTAATCCCCAAATCAACAAGAATAGTTGTGAGGTATAGGAGAATTTGCGTCGCATTTTTTGTAATTTAGGATTAATATTGAAAGGTGTACCCATAGCCTTGTCTCGTAACGATGCAACTGCCATAGATGCCTATCTTTTTGCGAAGACGGGTAATGTTGACATCAATAGTGCGATCTACTACAATCACATCTTCACTCCAAACACGGTCGAGTATCTCGGCTCGTGAAAAAACTCTTCCCGGTTTCGACAGAAGTAAGGTAAGGATTTCGAACTCTTTTTTGGTAAGGGCAATATCTTCGTCTTTTACGGTACAAACTTTTCGAATAAGATCTAAGCTAAGATCTTCATACACCAAAGGCAGAACGGCATCTTCTTTTGCACTCTCTTCTTCTTTGGCTATTTGTGCGGCTTTTTTAGCTTCGGCTCTTCGTAATACGCTTTTTACGCGTGCGGCTACTTCTCGCATACTAAAAGGCTTTGAAATATAATCGTCGGCTCCTATATTTAACCCCGTTACAATGTCGTTCTCATTTCCCATGGCTGTGCAGAATATGATTGGAATTTGTGCGGTTTCTGCCTTCGACTTTAGCTTTTGTGCTAAACGGAAGCCATTCATTCCTTCCATCATTACATCTAAAATAAGTAAATCGAAACTGATTAGATTCATTGTTAATGCTTTTTCAGCACTGTAAGCAACTTCTACTTCATATCCTTCTACTTGCAGATTGAACTGTAGGATTTCACAAAGTGACTCTTCGTCGTCTACTACTAAAATACGTTTCATAGGTTTTCGGGATTATATAAATAGATATGAGAATAGATCATTGGGCAAAGTTAATAATAATTCTAATATCTTGTTACATTTGAAGTGTTTAATTTTATGGGTACAAAGGTCGTGTTTTTATATTTCAATAAGATGACAAGGGTGTTACAAAACGGTTATGGTTTTGTGTTATCTCATGTTACAGAATTGTTTTTGTATTGTAGCATTGTTGCCACAGTTTTGCAATGAGATACTTCGATCTTTGCAGCATCAAATCAAATTGATTGTTAAGATGAGTCAAAAAAACACAGTTTGGGAGTTCTCAATGCTCCCGCGAGAAATCGCTACTAATAAATTATTAGGCGATCGCAAAGAATTTTCTAAAATTAGCCTCCCTTGGTGGGTCGCCGCAGCTATATTAATAGGTGTATTGTTGCTTCCCTCTTTTGTCTCGGCGGCTTCTTATCGGGAAGGCGTTAAACCGGAAACGGAACAAACAGCTCCTTCTCCTTTTGTTATAAAAGGAATGGTAGTGGATATTGCTGATGGATTGCCGTTGCCGGGAGTAACGGTTTTAGTCCCCAACTCTTCATTGGCTACCGTTACGGATGCAAAAGGTTGTTTCGCATTTAAAAATCTACGAGAGGGAACGTATTCTCTCAAAATAGCTTATGTAGGTTATCGTTCACAAGAACTGCTCGACCTTAAGGTACGCAGCAGTCAACCGATAACAGATTTGCAAATTAAACTGCAAAGTACAGAAGTGGAACTTGCTTCGGTAACGGTAAGTGCTCAACGTAAGCAAAATACGGAAGCTTCTATTGTAGAAGCACAAAAGAATAGTACGGTAGTGGAGAGTGGCGTTTCATCACAACAAATAGCACGTACGCAAGATCGCAATGCTTCCGAAGTAATACGCCGTGTACCCGGTATCTCGATCATTGAAGATCGGTTTGTTGTGGTGCGTGGACTTTCGCAGCGATATAATAATGTCTGGATAAACAATACTGCGGTACCAAGTAGTGAAGCTGATAGTCGTGCCTTTTCGTTCGACATTATTCCTTCTTCTCAGCTAGATAATATGGTGGTGGTAAAGTCACCGGCTCCTGAATATCCTGCCGATTTTACAGGTGGATTTATTAAGATTCAAACAAAAGATGTTCCTTCGTCTACAGGTTATTCTGCTTCGTATAGCACTGGAGTGAATACTGAAACAACCGGAAGAAGCTTCCTTGCTAGTCCCGGATGCGGTACTTCGGGTAATAATAATTGGAGCATTGATTCGAAAACTCCTCTGCCTGACCAAAAGCTCACGTTTTCGTATAACCTTCGTAAAAATCTTTCCGGTGGCCGTACATTTGCTTTGCTTAGTGCCTTGAACTATAATTATACGGAACGCTCTATTACTTCAATGGAAAGTGCGCGTTATAGTGTGTACGATACAAAGAACGATGCTCCTGACCCGGTGTACCAATATTCTGATAATCAATATACGAAACGTCGGACACTTGGTGCGATGGTGAATATGACTTATCTGACTAATGAAAAGGATAAGTATGAATGGAAAAACATCTTCAATCAGATTGTTCAAAACCGTTATACCTCGCGTGAAGGAGTTCAATTTCTAAGTGGTGAATATCGTCAAGAGAAATCGGAGTATAATTATACCAACCGTACCACTTATAGTACACAGTTTGCTGCTAATTTCATACGTCCTTGGGGAAAATTGGATGCGGAAGCCGGATATAGCTACGCAGGAAAACAAGAACCTGATCGTCGTTTTACCAATCGTCAGGAAAATGAAGTCCCCGGTGATGCGCATTATGGAGAGATGGAGGCTGAGCCTACTGATATTTCAAGAGAAGAGAATAAACTGAATGAACATATATTTTCTTTAGGGGGTAACTTCCGTCGTGAATTATCGCTTGGGAATTTGCAGCCAACTTTTAAAGCAGGTGT
>JAGPIY010000043.1:0-4060 GCA_018054715.1 Bacteroidaceae bacterium | reverse complement strand
GCTCTTATTCATAGCAGAGTGCAGTTCGATGGAGCTAGTCAGGAAAAGGATCGCCCTATGCAGGGACAATCGCCTTATCTGGTAAATACAGGCTTATTCTACAATAATCCGAAGAGCGGATTTAGTGCAGGTGTTTTGTACAACTGTATCGGTAAACGCATTGTGGGAGTGGGACGTGTGGATACTTCGCAAGGTGGTAGTGTAAATAATGATATTCCGGATGCCTACGAGATGCCGCGTAATGTGTTCGATTTGAGTATTTCTCAAAAGTTAAGTGAGCATGTAGAGCTGAAGCTTTCTTGCCGTGATATACTAAATGAACGTGTGGTTTTCAAACAGTTCCCGCAGTTCTATGATGAGCAGGGTGCGTTACAAACGCGTTCGCAGGTTACCAAAAGCTATCATCAAGGAAGTAATATTTCCCTTGCTGTGGCTGTGAATTTTTAAAGAAACAATATATCTTATATTATTAATCAAAATGAAAAGTATGAAATCAATTCAAATGTTTGCCATTATGGCAGCAAGTGTTGCTACATTATTGAGCAGTTGCTCAAGTAGCGATGAACCTACAACTACTACTCCTACTCAAACAATTGCTGTGGGAAATGTAATTAATCCGGATGGTGTGCAAGAGTATGAAATTACCGGCAACCAAACCTTACCTAAAGGAACCTATCTATTAAAAGGTTGGTGTTATGTAACTGCAGGTGCTACCCTGACAATTGAGCCAGGCACTATTATAAAAGGAGATAAAGATACTAAAGCGGCATTAATTGTTGAGCCGGGTGGTAAACTTTATGCCGAAGGTACAGCTACTGCTCCTATTGTGTTTACTTCGGAGAAGGAACCGGGGCAACGTCTTCCGGGTGACTGGGGTGGAATTATAATTTGCGGTAAAGCGAAAAATAATCGTGGCACGATGCAGATTGAAGGTGGCCCTCGTACAGTACACGGTGGAGACGATGATACTGATAATTCGGGTGCTTTGCGCTATACGCGTATCGAATTTGCAGGTTATCCTTTTGTTGTAGACCAAGAGATTAATGGATTGACATTGGGCTCTGTAGGTAGCGGAACGACTATCGACCATGTACAAGTATCGTATTCTAACGATGACTCTTATGAGTGGTTTGGTGGAGCTGTAAATTGTAAAAATCTAATAGCTTATCATGGTTGGGATGATGATTTCGATACAGACTATGGCTACTCTGGTAAGGTTCAGTTCTTCCTTGGTGTTCGCAATCCTCGTATCGCAGATACTTCTTATTCAAATGGCTTTGAAAGTGATAATAATGCCGATGGATCTTCTACTTCTCCTTATACTACAGTGACGTTTACAAACGGAACATTGGTAGGACCGATAGGACAGGCTGCAGACTTTACCAATACGAAGGATTATACTGCTAGTGCTGATGGATTGAATCCTAATAACGGTTCAAAGAATGGTGTTTTCCAAGCTGCGATGCATATTCGTCGTAATTCTAAGTTGAACTGCTTCAATACTGTGGCATTAGGTTATCCGGTAGGATTGATCTTGGATGCTGAAAAAGGTAACCCCGGTACTCCTTCTTTTGCTGAAACTGGTGATCTGAAATTGCAAAAACTGTTCTTTGCCGGAATGGGTGTGTTAGGATCTGATATAAATAAAAAGTTAACGGACTATTATTCTTCTGATGGTAAAACAGAGGATGTTACTAAAGTTTCTAACTCACATACCTTTTTCGTAAAGACTGCTAATGGCAATCAAAACTTTAGCGATATTAGTTCATTAGGTCTTAAACAGCCAAACAGTAAAGCTGCTGCTGCTAATTATGGTCCTACTACAGGTAGCCCATTGCTTGGTGCTGCTAGCTTTGTAGAAAGTATATTAAATGGGTCGTTCTTTACTAAAGTTACTTACGTTGGTGCTTTTGCTAGTAACAATACTGCTGACGACTGGACTGCAGGATGGGCGAACTTTGATCCTCAAAATACGGTTTATTAAAAGAGTGGAACCGTAGAATCTCTCTTATATTTATTGCCGAAAGGAGCACTCTGTGAGGAATGCTCCTTTTATTTTTAAGAAAAAATTTGCTTTCCACTAACTTTATTGTATCTTTGCCACTCATCTATAAATTCCTCAAACTGATGGCTATTTTATATTCTCGAAACGAAGAAATTACGAATTATTTGTCGCATGCTGCGGGTGTTGTATTAGGCCTTGTAGCAGGTATCTTGTTACTTCAATTAACGTATGATACGCACAATACATGGGGCACTATTGGAGTGATAATTTATATGTTTGGTATCTTATCGTCTTATGGAGCATCTACTGCGTATCATGCCTGTAAGCCGGGACCTCGTAAAGCATTGCTTCGCAAGTTTGATCATGCGGCTATCTATTTACATATTGCCGGTAGTTATTCTCCCATCACTCTAACTGTACTTCGCGATCAAGGATACTGGGGATGGGCATTATTTGTTTTTATATGGCTTTGCGCATTAGTGGGGGTGATACTTAGTTTTTGGAAACTGAAAGAACATAGTAATTTGGAAACGATCTGTTTTGTGACGATGGGAGCCAGCATATTCATGGTATTTAAACCTTTATTGGATTGTACTGATTGGTCGGTTATTTTGTGGCTGATTGGTGAAGGCTTCTTTTATATTACGGGAGCAGTATTCTATTCTTTTAAGAAGCTCCCCTACATGCATTCGGTATTTCATTTTTTCTGCTTAGGAGGTTCCATCTGCCACATTATTGCAGTTTGGCTAGTGCTTTCTTCGTATTCGTGAAATATTTACATCGTTGATTACGATTAAAGCCATTCTAAAAAGAAAGATGCTATTCTGTAATAACACAGAATAGCATCTTTCTTTTTAGAATAATTTTATGCACTTTTATTTAGTAGCAGGCAAATTTTCTACAGGATATACATAATTCGTATTAGAATATCCTTCCGTTTTGTACTTATACCAATCGGTATAAGAGATGCCATTACTGCGTACCCATTCTGCGAAATAATTGTAGGTTTTATTTATCCTCTGGTACTCGATAGGCCAGTAGAACTTCTCAGGAATCATCATGCCGAAGCAAAGACCATCGACTACAGTATTGCCATTCGCATCGACTGATTTAGATAAATACGGATTCTCTGAGCTAAGACTATTTGCACTGCCAAGCTGAGAAGTGTTTGCCCATTTTGTAGGAGCAAAACCGGGTAGATGTACTTCTGTTCGGCTTTCAGCATTCGTGGTAGTACTTACAATGAACACATCAAGATTTGATACATCAAGTGCATTCTGAGCTACGGGCTGAGTAAATGTAAAGGTAACTTCAAAATTATGAGGGGCTACTGTATTGGATCCCACAACCGTATTTGTTATACCTATACTTGTACCTAAAAAACTATGAATACTGCCAAATGTAACTGTGCTTTTATCTACATCAACAGAAGCACCACTTACACCTGTTACGTTAGAAGGCTCTATACCGATCAAGCGAATTAAAAATTGTAGTGATTTTGTAGCTCCTGCTGCCATGGCTGTACCTTTCAAGGTGAAAGAAGTTACTTTGCCTTCCGAATTGAGCTGCTTAGTGCTTTCGTTTAAATAGATAACTGCATCATTCATATCATAGTCCCCATACACAGGCCAGTTATCCTCGAAAGCGTACGAATAAACGGTGTTATTTACTACAGAGGTAGGGGTTTGGTCATCAGGATCAGTGCCCGGATCCCCGCCACCACCGGTTGTTGTGGAGCCACAAGAAGCCGGGACAACTGTGCAATCAGCGATCTTACAAAGTGTAGTCTTGTTGTCATACGTAATCGCACCTGGGCTGTAACTGAAATTATCAGACGCAACAGTTAGTGAGCCACTCGAAGCAGAGGTTAGGGAAGAAGCCCATCCAAAAGTCATTGTAGGAGCTTTTACTAAATTATTTGCTCCTGTACCATTTATCCTAGGGTTGTAGCCAAAATCAATCGATTCAGCAGCTTTTATAGAAGAGGCGTCTTTCAGATCTATCTTACTATTGTTGAATAAAAATTTATTGGCTTCCAAGCGACCTCCGGCTAAA
>JAGPIY010000042.1 GCA_018054715.1 Bacteroidaceae bacterium | reverse complement strand
TGTGCAAATGCACTTCCTGATAAAAGCAAAGTTGCTATCACTAAAAAATGTTTCATCCTTTTCTTTTTTTAATTTGCTTGCAATTCTCGCCAAGCGAGTCCAAGATATTCAATTAAATCACTTGCCATAAGTGCCAAGCTTCCTTTTTCTAAGGCAGCCATATCGCCTGCCAGTCCGTGTATATATACTCCTAAACGTGCTGCATCAAGAGGCTCATAGCCTTGTGCCAACAAAGATACAATTACACCGGTAAGGGCATCTCCCATTCCGGCTGAAGCCATACCTGGATTCCCGGTAGAATTAAAGTAGATTGTTCCATCGAAAGAAACAATAGCTGTATTGGCTCCTTTAATAACCACTATAAGATGAAAGGTACGGGCTAGTTCGCGAGTTATCTGCAAACGTTCGAAACTGTTTTCAGAAGTTCCTATTATGCGTTCCAATTCTTTGGGATGCGGAGTTAAGATGGTAAGAGGTGGTAACTTTTTAAGCAGCGAAGGTTGTTGGGCGATTAAGTTTAAAGCATCTGCATCGAGCACCAGCGGTTGGGTGATGCCTACAAGCTGCGACTGAAATTGCTCGCCGATTTCCTTTGTGATACCTAAACCCGGACCAATAGCGACGGCATTGAAAGCATTGGTTTCCACTATTTGCGAGAAATGGGTAGACGAACTATCTACATCGAGCACTGCTTCGGGTACTGCTACCTGCAAAGGAAGCATACATGCTTCCGGAGTATGCACGGTTATTTTACCTACTCCGCTTCGCAAAGCTGCTTTCGCACTTAATATAGCAGCTCCGGCCATTCCCTGTGAGCCACCTATCAGCAAGGCATGGCCCTGCATTCCTTTATGCGTAAATCGAGATATCGGCTTCACCAAAGGCATTAGATTATTTCTCTGCAAATAGTTATAATCCGATTCCATGATGCGGATGCCTTCTCTGCTGAGCCCTATGTTTATAACATCCCATCGGCCTAAGAAACGTTCGTTTTCGGATAGGAAAAAGGCTAATTTAGGAGCGTGAAAGGTAAAGGTACGATAGGCTTGTATGATACAATCTAAATCGTTTTCCGAATTATCTTCACACATCAAGCCGGAAGGAATATCGATGGATACTACTTTTGCGGGTGATGCATTGATGTACTTCACAACTCCGGCAAAGCCGCCTTCTAAGCGGCGTGTTAGTCCGGTGCCAAAAAGGCCGTCAATCACTAAGGTATCGCTGGTTAATTTAGGTGGAACAAATTCCATCTTTCCTACTGTCATAAAGTGATTGCCATCAATTACTTCCGACAGCAAAAAACGATTCTCGGCACAATCGGCCGAGAGTCTATTATTGGGGTCGAAAAGATAAACCCGAACCTTATAGTTGCGGCCTAATAATAAACGCGCTACGGCAAGTGCATCACCTCCATTATTGCCGGGTCCGGCAAAAACTACTATCGGAGTTGTCGTATCCCACTCTTTAGATATCGCATCTACAAAAGAGACAGATGCACGCTCCATTAATTGAATTGATGAAATAGATTCACTTAAAATGGTATATTGATCTAATTCTTTAAGCTGCGAGGGGCCAAATACTTTCATATTGTCAGTTTTTCGAGAAATGTTGTGGCAAAGGTACAAAAAAAGTTGGAGATTAAAAAATAAAGGAGTACTTTTGCGCTCGGAATATATTAAAAAGCTATTATATGAGTAAGAATCAAGGCCATCCTAAAGGCCTATATCTGCTATTCGTAACAGAAATGTGGGAACGCTTCAGCTATTATGGCATGCGAGCATTATTTGTACTTTACATGGTAAAAGCCTTGATGTTCAGTCAGGAACAAGCCTCTCAAGTATATGGAAGTTATACAGGGTTAGTGTATTTAACACCTCTATTGGGAGGATACATTGCCGATCGTTATTGGGGAAACCGCCGTTCTATTCTATTCGGCGGTTTACTTATGGCTGCCGGTCAGTTCCTTATGTTTTTCAGTGCTTCGCTGTTTCAGAACCAAGGACTGGCGCAATGGTTGATGTTCTGCGGATTAGGATTGCTAATTCTTGGTAACGGATTCTTTAAACCAAACATCAGCACAATGGTTGGACACCTTTACGAACCAACCGATCATCGCAAAGATGCTGCTTTCACCATTTTCTATATGGGAATCAATGTAGGAGCTACTATCGCTCCACTTTGGTGCGGCTTTCTTGGCGAAACGGGAGATCCGGCCGACTTTAAATGGGGATTTCTCTCTGCCGGCATAGGTATGCTATTGGGAACTACTATTTTCGAAGTATTTAAAAACAAATATCTTTGTACTCCCGATGGTAGACAAATTGGATTATCACCGAAAGAGGATGAGGTGACTCACACACAAAAGCCGGCAGTAGAAAACTCTGGTGAACTTGAATTGGATCTTGAAAACCCACATACGAAGCGACGTCTCTCGCTTTCAGTACTAGGCACTCTTTTGCTTTTCTTACTTTTTTCTATCAATTGGAGCTCTTTCTCTGACCCAGGTATGATGCTCTTCCAAGGAGCTGATTGGATAGGTGCGGGGATTTTCTCGGTCTGCATCATGATGCCGATATTTATCGTAACGGACAAGTCGTTGACTAAAATTGAGCGCACGCGTATCTACGTAATTTATATAATCTCTTTCTTCGTAATCTTCTTCTGGGCTGCCTTCGAACAAGCGGGTGCTTCACTTACACTCTTCGCTGATAAACAAACTGATCGTGAGTTCTTCGGTTGGACTATGCCTGCTTCCTTCTTGCAATCGTTCAACGCTACGTTTGTAGTGGTGCTTGCCCCTGTATTTGCAGCATTATGGAGTTTCTTAGGAAAAAAGGGAATGGAACCTGCTTCTCCGATGAAGCAAGCAATTGGCCTTTTCATGCTATCAATGGGATATTTGATTATCGCTCTGGGTGTACGTGGTGTAGACCCAAATGTAAAGGTGAGTATTCTTTGGCTAACGACTCTTTATCTGCTGCATACTATGGGTGAACTTAGCCTTTCGCCTATTGGCCTATCGATGGTAAATAAACTAGCTCCGATGCGCTTCGCTTCGTTATTGATGGGTGTTTGGCTGATGTCGACTGCCTGCGCTAACAAGTTTGCAGGTACTTTATCTGGACTTTATCCAAATGAGATTACACAATCTACTAAGGTTGGCACTCGCGTAGCTTTCCTTACACAAAATACAGACAGCACCTATACTACTCGTGAAGGAAAACTTCAGGACTTCCAATATCTGCCAACGGATACTATTGCGAATGTTGTTTCGGAAGGAAAAACATATAAACAAGTGGTTGCTACAAGTAATAAGGGGGCTAAAACAAATGTATCGGAAGCTGCTACAAGTACTGTGGTACTAAAAAGTTTTATGGGTTACCGCATTGCAAATTTATTCGACTTCTTTATGTTCTTCATGGCAATGAGCCTTGTGGCCTCTGTTTTACTCTTCTTTATGACAGGAAAACTGAAGAAGATGATGGGAGGTATTAAATAAGAATCGTCAAAAAAGCACAATTTTTTACCGAAAAGCAATCAACTTTACGATGAAATTGATATCTTTGAGAAGTATTAATCTAAAGCATTCGTATTATGGCAACTACAAAATTTTCAGGTAATCCTGTTGGGCTGAAAGGCGAGTTAATCACTGTTGGGGCAAAAGCTCCTGATTTTCAGCTGGTAAAAAGCGATTTAAGCAATTTCTCATTGAAAGATGCAGCGGGTAAGTTTTTGGTTTTAAATATCTTCCCAAGTATGGATACAAGCGTTTGCGCGACTTCTGTACGTAAGTTTAATAAATATGCTGCTGCATTGCCTGACACTTTAGTGCTAGCTATTTCAAAGGATCTTCCTTTTGCACAGAAACGTTTCTGCACTACTGAAGGCATTGAGAATGTAATTCCACTGTCTGCCTTCCGTTCTGATTTCGGAGAAGCGTATGGCTTACAAATAAGTGATAGTGTTTTTGAGGGTCTACTTGCTCGTGCGGTGGTTATTGTTACTCCGGAAGGAAAGGTTAGCTACGTAGAGTTGGTTCCCGAAATTACCACAGAACCGAATTACGAAGCTGCTCTTAACTCTATAAAGAAATAAGAAAAAGCACGAATCGTATTTCGATCGAAAAAGAAAAAATCTCCCATTGCTTATTAATAATAGCAATGGGAGATTTTTATTTTTATCAGCTCAGCATCCCTGCTGAGTTGATAATTCACAATTACTTCGCAAAGACGTTATCTTTGGTAATAATACTCTTAAGTTTTTTCTCGTTGTTCTTCCATGCCTCTGTCTCCTTAATAATATAGTTTTTCAGATCATCTGAAACGTCAGCACGTTCCCATGTTTCTACATTACCATTCCAAGTCATCACGAACTTATTGGGATCCAACATTTTGAAACTACTTTCCGAGCCATCCTCTTTTATAAGGCTATCAGAAAGCACCTCATAAGAACCTATAGTATGAGGAACGACTTTAGGTTCAGAGTCTTGTAGAAGAACCATCTCAACTACAAGAAAACGATTCTTCTCTATATATTTATAACGTTTGTACTTTGCAGAAGTTTCTTTCCAATTGACTACCTCACCTTTTGCACTGACACTTTGAGTGAGTATCCACATACCTTCAAGCTGAGCGGCGACTTTCTCCGGAGCAGGAGTAGTGCTAGCCACAGCAGCATTTTTTGCAGGAGCAGGAGCAAGAGCAGGGGCTACATCGGATACAAAAACTGATTTAGGAAGTTCTGAAACGACAGCTTCTCCAAAGGTAGAAGCTATTTGGGTTTGTAACTCAGGCCGTGCAAACACTGCTACAGCAACACCGATAATAGGAAGGGCTATTAAAACTCTAAGTTTCGCCCATGGGTTGGTTTTCTTCTTTAACATCATGGTAATTCTTTTTTTAATAAATAATTGATTGAAATTATTTGCTAGCGCATAGGCCTCTGCTCCAACACTTTTTTTTATAATTAGCAATTGATATGTTTTAGGGTTTATATGATCGCGAAGTACATATTGGTCGGCTTCATATTCATGTAGCGATTTCATCTCACGAAGGATGAGCCAAGCTGCGGGATTGACTAAGGCACAAAGTTGAATGAATAGTAGATCCCAGCAGTGTGCACAACGGATGTGGGCTATTTCATGAAGGAGATAAACGTGCTTATCTTTATCTAGGTCGTCTTCAGAGATGGCAATGATACGAAACCAACTGAAAGGGTTCATCTTTTTGGAATGGACAGCTAGGCGAAAACCTTGAAACTTTCGAAGACGACAATGAAAAAATAGAAAATAAACCATCCGGAAGGTGGAACGAAGCCACATCACAGAAAAGAATAAGATAGAAAGCAGGTAGAGAGCAATCAACAAACTCACCCAGTTGATGTGCTGCGAGATAACTTGCGGGCTAGCTTGCTGAACAAACGGACGAAGGGGAGCGAGCTGAGTTGCAGAAGGTTGATCGGTTGTAGAAGATCGAACAACAGAAGATTCAGTCTCAAAAGGGAAAGCGTCGGTTTGCTCTATTTGACGCTGGAGGCGTTGCGCAGACTCGATCAGTGGTGTGGACGCTACGCGCATTTCATAGAAAGGCAGCAGAGCCGACAAAACGAGAATGCCCAATAAGACTACGCGATTAAAACGGTAAAAGGTTTCTTTGCTGAGCAACAACTTATAAGCTGAGAACAGTAAGATGAGGCCAAAAGCCCACTTGAGGATAAATAGAATAAAGGTACCCATACTTAAGAATTTTGTTGTTCAACCTTTTTGATAAGTTCTTTCAGTTCATCGATACTGATCTCTTCTTCCTTTACTAAACGAGAAATGAAACCCATATACGAACCGTTTAAGTATTTGCCGATGGTTTTTTGCTGAATATAATGTTCATACTCGTCTTTCGAAATTTGAGCATAATATTGAAAGTTTCGAGAACCAAAGATTTTGTGTGCTATGAATTGACTGGCTTCCAACCGTCTCACCATTGTGGAAAGGGTATTGAAATGAGGTTTGGGTGCGTCGAAAAACTCTAAGATTTCACGCATAAATAAAGGGCCTTCTTTCCAGAGGACATTCATAATCTCTTCTTCTTTTAAAGATAGTGTTTTCATCGTGCAAATATTTATAATGCAAATAAACTACATTTTGTAGTTACATCCAAACAAAGTGTAGTTAATAAAATTTAAATCAGTGAATTTTTCTTGTAAAGCACCTAAAACAGGTACTTTACAAGAGCTTTTTTCTAAACGAAAAATGCAATACAAAGAAAAGCATCAAAGTTTTAATCAAAACTTTGATGCTTTTACTATGAGGTCTCTAGCAGATTCGAACTGCTGTAGGCGGTTTTGCAGACCGGTGCCTAGCCACTCGGCCAAGAGACCCTTTTGCTTAATTGCGGTGCAAAGATAAGCCATTTTTTTTAATCAGGCAAGTTTTTCAGCAAAAAAATTGCAAGTATAAGAGAAAAAGGAGGCAACTAGCTCACTTGAAAGTCCTCTTTTTACAGTCGTGTTTTGAATGTTTCTTTTTCTTTCCACACTGATCGGCCAAAGGACAACCTGAGCAATCAGCCTTTCCTTTACGAAAATTACGCCATTTCCGGTAACTCGATCTGATCACGAAAATCAAACATGCCGCGACAATGATCCATACTATTACATCTTGTACTGTCATAACCAAATTTTTCCTATATTATACACCAGAAAAGTAACAAGCCAAGCCATTGACGTGGTATAGACCAACGTAAAAAGAGGCCATCTCCAAGAATGCGACTCTTGCTTAATTGCTGCAAGGGTTGCGATACAGGGGAAATAGATCAACACAAAAACAAGGAAACTAAAGGCTGTTAATGCCGTAACTCCTTCCTCTCGCATGGAAATATCCATATTACGACGAGCTTCTACATCCTCCGAAACGGTGGAGTGATTCGCATAAAGTACGCATAGGGTACTTGCTACGAGCTCTTTTGCACCAGCTCCTGAAATGAGTCCAATGCCCATTTTCCAATCCATACCTAGCGGAGTTAGCACGGGCTCAATGCCTTTACCAATTCTGCCCAAATAGGAATTTTCTTGTTGTTCCTGTGGCGTTGCATAGGAATCATGGCGCGGATAATAATTTAACGCCCAAATGAGTACGGAAGCTACAAGAATGATACCTCCTATCTTGCGAATGTATTGATATCCTTTTTCCCAAGTATGGCGCCCTATTGCTTTTAAGGTGGGCATGCGATAAGGAGGTAGCTCCATTACAAATGGGACTTCGTCTTTTTTTATCAGCCAACTTCCAAGCATGCGAGCTGTAAATATGGATAATAAAATACCCATAGTATAGAGTACCAACATCACCCACCCTCCAGAATTCGGGAAAAAGATACCGGTTAATAGTAGATAGATTGGCAAACGGGCTGAGCAGCTCATAAAGGGAACAGCCAACATGGTAATCAGTCGGCTCCTTCGACTTTCTATCATTCGAGTAGCTAAAATAGCAGGTACATTGCAACCGAAACCCATGATAAGAGGAATAAACGATTTACCATGAAGTCCCATTTTATGCATAATTTTATCCATGATAAAAGCGGCACGAGCCATATAACCGGAATCTTCCATCAACGAAATGAAGAAATAGAGTATCAAGATATTTGGAAGAAAAACAATAACTCCCCCTACTCCTCCTAAAATGCCATCTACCAACATTGCCTTCAAAGGACCATCTGCCATTTGTGCATCAAAGAAATGAGCTAGCAAATCGACCAAGCTACTAATCCAGTTCATTGGATATTGTCCCAAAGAGAAGGTGGATTGAAACATGATCCAAAGAAAAATGAAAAAGATAGGATAACCCCATATACGATGAGTTACAATAGAATCGAGTACCTTTGTTAACTGACGATGATCGTTGTGATGATCGACAAATGTTTCGTGCATCGCACCGGCAATGAAGCCATATTTTGCATTTGTAATGGCTGTTTCGCTGTCTTCATTTAAGGATGTGCGAATACGCACACTCAACTTATCGCGCAGCTCCAACACTTTTTTCCCATTGGGAAGATTGCGCACAAAGGATTGAATATCACGATCGTTCTCCAGCAATTTGATACTCAAAAAGCGCAACGAATACTTATGACGAATTTGCTCATCGCTACGAAGTGCTTGATAAATTAAGTCTATCGCTTTTTCTAGTTCCGGACCATGATTGATATGAATATGACGAAACACATTACCATGAGGATAAACACCTCGGGTAAAATCTTCTAGATGCTCTTCATGAAGATGTGGATCGATTTGAGGTTCGATACTTTGATGCCATTCGATGAGTTCTTCAAGCACTTCTGGATTGATTTCACCCTTCTTATTTAAAAAGTCAACTCCTTCATATAGATTAATAATTACATGAAAAAGATGTTCAATGCCTCTACCATGTTTGCAAACGGTAGGAATCATGGGCACACCAAAAAGTTTTGAGAGCAAAAAATGATCGAGCTCATTGCCACTTTGCTTCAACTCATCGTACATATTCAGCGCACAAACCATTCGCAAGTTCATATCGATGAGCTGCGTGGTTAGGTAAAGATTGCGTTCGAGGTTTGAAGCATCTATTACGTTCAATATTATATCGGGAGTTTCATCAATAATATATTTGCGCACATATAACTCTTCAGGCGAATAGGCTGAAAGAGAATATGTTCCCGGAAGATCTATTAATCGGAAATGATAACCCTGAAAATCGAAATATCCCTCACTGGCATCTACGGTCACTCCACTGTAATTTCCTACATGGGCATGGGCACCGGAAGCTAAGTTAAATAAAGAGGTCTTGCCACAATTAGGGTTACCGACAAGGGCTACATTGATGGTACGTCGTTTGCTACGAGCTACTTTCTTTAGCGTTTCTTCCACCGGGATACCTTCATGAAAATGCAATGAGGCCTCATCCGTCATACGGGCTTCGGCCTCACTTACTATTTCAATCATTTCTGCTTCACTACGGCGTAAAGAGATTTCATAACCCATTACGCGATATTTCACAGGATCTTGTAAAGGAGCATTCAATAAGACTTCTACTAGTTTGCCTTTTATGAATCCCATCTCCACAATCCGCTTACGAAATCCACCATGGCCTTTTACCTTTACGACCACACCTCTTTCACCTGTATTTAATTGCGCTAAATTCATCTTTCTTCTTCTTTGCCCACAAAGGTAATATATTCTTGCGGAAAGACGAAATAATTTAGATGGATTTTAAATAATATTATATCTCAACGGTTCTCATTTTTTATACGTATCTTTGCAAAAAGATATAATGTAAACAATGGAAACAGCCTTAAAAGTAGCGCGTTTTATTGAGAAAAAAGGACTCCTATCGCATAAAAAGAGCATACTCGTTGCCGTAAGTGGTGGAGCAGATTCAATGGCATTGCTTCGAATTTTAGTCGAATTGGGCTATTCTGTAGAGGCGATGCATTGTAATTTTCATCTGCGAGGAGAAGAGAGCGACAGAGATGACTTATTTGTTCAGACAGAATGCCGCAAGTTGGGAGTTCATGTGCATCGAACGGACTTCGATACTTCAGCCTTCGCTACGACCCACAAAATTTCTATTGAGATGGCTGCACGCGATTTACGCTACAACTATTTCAAAACTCTTTTAAAAGAGGGGAATGGACGTTTTCAAGCAATCGCTGTAGCTCATCACCGCAATGATGTGGCTGAAACATTACTACTGAATTTACTGCGAGGCACCGGAATTGCGGGATTTCACGGCATTCGTACGATTAATAACTCCATAGTACGGCCACTGCTTTGCCTTTCGCGGAGTGAGATCTTGACTTATCTGACACAAATCGGACAGAAATTTGTGACTGATTCCTCTAATCTTACGGAAGAGTATATGCGTAACAAAATCCGACTTTCAGTGCTGCCTTTGCTTGAAACACTGAATCCAAATATCTACGAGAGCTTGAACCAAACGGCTGACAATATTGCGGAAGCGGAGATTGTCTATCAAAAAGGAATAGAAGAAGGTAAAAAACGAGTTACGTTAGAAAAGTCCAATACACAAATTCGTTTTTCTATTTCTGCGCTGCTAGCAGAGCCTTCACCCAAAGCGTTACTCCACGAAATGCTATCGACATACGGATTTACTCCTTCGCAAGAAGAAGATATTTTGGATTCATTAGAAGGAGAATCTGGTAAAAATTTCCATAGCGAGAATTGGACAATTCTAAAAGATCGCACTGAGCTTATCCTTCTTTCGCAGAAAGCATTGCTGGAAGTTGCTAAGCCTCAATTGCATTGTAGCATTTATTTGCGCACGGAACTTACAGAAATCCCCCACACTCCTACAATTGCATGTATTGATATAGATAGGTTACCCCCTAGCCTCATCACTGAAATAGAGAAAAAAAAGACATCTGATAGTATAAATACAATTGGCGATTTATTCTGTGTACGACCTTACGAAATGGGAGATCGCTTTCAGCCATTGGGAATGAAAGGTTTTAAGCTAGTTAGTGATTTTCTCACCGACCGAAAAAAGACACTCTTTGAGAAACAACAACAACTGGTACTTACACTTCCCGAACAATTGGGTGGAAACATTCTTTGGCTTATTAACGAACGAATGGATCATCGCTTTCGAATTACTGAAAATACGCATCGAATTTTATGTATTAGCCCCTCTCAAACAGTAAAAGCGAAAGGGCAAAAAGGATAAAAAGATGTTTTCTAATTATCAATTTGTTCATTACATAGGACTCTTTCGTTAATTATTTTTAATAAAGAGATGTTTTCTAAATAGGAGTCTTGCTTTTCTTGAATAATGTAGTAACTTTGTACTGTGTTTTTCATAGTATTAGATTTAAGGTTAACAAATCGGGAGCGAAGCGTCGCTCCTTTTTTTTATGCCTAAACTCCATTTTTTAGAACTCTACTTCCTATTATCGAAAAGAATGCGTATCTTTGTCGCTATAAAATTAAAAAAACTTCGAAATTATGTTCTCAGGAATCGTAGAAGAGGCTGCTCACGTGGTAGCTATAGAACGTGATCGTGATAATTTGCACCTCACATTAACTTGCTCTTTTGTAGGCGAACTAAAAATAGATCAAAGTGTATCGCATAATGGCGTTTGCCTCACAGTAGTACATCTTACCGAAGACACTTATACCGTAACTGCTATGAAAGAAACAATTGAACGTAGCAATATTGGTATGTTAGAAGTCGGCGATGAAGTGAATGTTGAACGTTCCATGATGATGAATGG
>JAGPIY010000208.1 GCA_018054715.1 Bacteroidaceae bacterium | reverse complement strand
ATCTGTTTATTATCGGCATCATCGGACTTCTATTTTAAGTTCTTCACCTGAAACAAACTATAGTATGGAAACAAAAAATTGTCCCAAAACTTGGATGATAGAGTCTTTCCTAGCTACTGTTTTTTGCTGCCTGCCACTAGGCATCATAGCATTGATCAGTGCTGCAAAAGTAAATTCAGCCTTTCATGCAGGAAAATACAAAGAAGCACTTGAAGCTTCCAAGGAAGCTAAGAAATGGTGTCAGATTGCCTTTGGAACAGGTTTAGTATGTTATGTACTTTACTTATTTATGTACGGAACAGCGGCATTCTCGTTTTTGTAAATTCGACATGAGGAAGGGGAAACGGAACTTTTTGGCAGTAATGGGACTGGTAATGCTAGGAACAGTATATTTTACATTCAACCCCACTCAATCTTTCCTCTTTCCCAAATGTCCATTTCTTTTAGTAACCGAACTAAAATGCCCTGGCTGCGGTTCACAACGAGCAATCCATGCATTACTACACCTTCGGTTTATAGAAGCCATTAAGTGCAATGCCTTATTCGTCTTTTCACTACCCTACATTTTTTTTCTGACTTACGCCGAAATAAAAAGAAAGAGCAACCCTAATCTTTATCTAAAAGCCAATCATATTACACTCATATACTTCTATATTTTCATCGTTTTAGGATGGTGGATTAGTCGAAATATATTCGATTGGTAAAATAGAATCTGTATATATACAAATCATGCGGAAGTTTTTCATTTCCTCCGCATGATTTGTATCTTTTTAAAGTCTTTTTCTATTGTTTAGCCCAACGCTTCAAGGTAGGAAAAAACTTTTTCATATTAGCTACAGCTTCAACTTTAGTATAGTTGCAATTTGCATCTTTATTAAATTCCTCCACAAATTGAGCACAATGTTGAATCATCTCATCCATGGTGCAATCAGCTGTAAATTCACCTTTTTGGAAACAATAGCAACAGTATTCTTCGTTTGTACTGCCGTCAACATTTGTCCCAAATTCCGCTTGCGTTTGAAGTGGCATTCCACAACTTTGACAAAATTTGCCTTCCATACTCTTTTATTTTTTGTATATTCTTATAGTAACACCATCTACTGTGACTAGATAAAGGCCCGTAGATAGATTTTCTAACGACACTTCGTTGCTATTCGACACCTGCTTCAGAACTAAACCAGACATATTCCTTACGGTAACATTACGGAATGTATCGGTCAGGTGAAGATTATCCGTTACCACAGTTTCTTTTACCGGACAAATAGTAATATTGTCCGAAGAGACCTCTTCTATCGCAGTTGGATAAGCTATCTTTACTTTAAAAACAAAAGTCACCTGATACGTTTTCCCTGTCCCGGTTGGCTTATACACAAGTGCTTGACGCACGGTATAAGTAGAGCCCAAAGTACATTTACCGGGATACTGACCGATATTAAAGGTTAGTGTACTAGCTGTTAACTGAGAAAATATATAAGAATTATTTCCCCAATTTGTTACAGCTCCGGTATTGCTAAACCAGTGACCAGGAGCAGTTGCAGTAGAGACTGAATTAAGCGTTCCATTCGGATTCACCGCATTATAAATAATAGTAGAACCGATTGCTTTTTGAATATCTGGAAGTTGCAAACAGAATGCTTTACAGACAGGAGCTATATCAACTTGTACCGCAGTGCTTGGATAAGTTGAACTAACAGATCCTGTAAAAGGAGATTGAGTTATCTCATACGTTATAGTTTCGTTATGAGGCGTATCTTCAGAAGTAAAATTAAAATTACCATATAAGTTTGTGTTATCAAACTTCACTTGATAAGGCCATTGTTCATCATTCGCATCATTATTATCCCAAGCATGATGCCAAGTCTTTTTAGGAGCTCCACTTACTACAAGCCATAGTCGACTACAATTATCGGGACAATCGAAAGAGAGTGTATCCTTCGGATTTGTGATTCGATCAATAAGAGGAGAACGCATTGGGCTGTATACCCTACTTCCATCCTTCAACAAAGCCACAAATCCATAACGCCATCCCGCATACGTTCTATTTAAATTTCGGAAACCAGTTGTTCCCGTTTTACCCTCAAAATAAGCAGTAACAGTAGTTGCCTCAGAAGGTGCATTCAGTTTTATAATGTTGTGACCATAGTTTTCAAGACACTCTGTGGAGTCGATCAACCAATAATTATCAGCAGCAAGAGTCATAGCGCATTGTGGACGAGCATCAACTTTAGCAGCCCCGTAAGAGCGAAGAGTAGGAATATCCCATGAAGCAAAACGAGCAGCACAATCATAGATTTCATCATTAAATTGAGATTGCGTAATGCCATTGATGCGTAGATAAGTGTCTACCGGATCTTCCGGATACCTTGACTGACGCCATAGTTTTCCGATAAAGTCTATACCGTGTAAATAACACCAATAATCTTGAATAAAGAAATTTGAGTAACGAGGAGTCTCGTGCAAAATATGTTTGTTCACCGATGGATAGTAACCATTAAAATAAGATTCTGTAAACTGACGTTCGGGATATACTTTATAAGCTTGCCATTGTGCACATTGTTCCCAGAAGCAGTTGCCTCCTGCTCCATCTGTTCCAAAACCATACATCCATCCTCCAACACCTTGATCGCAATGAACTTGGTATTGAAAGCAATGACCCACTTCATGAGCAACCACTACACCAAGCGTTTGAGCAGCATTCGCACTAAGGTTTAACGTGCCAATTACATTATCTTCACCAGAGCCCGATGCCATCCATGTAGTTGAATAGTACAAACGAATAATCATTTTATATTTATCAGTCTTTGAAGAACCACGTGTGATAAATTTCAAAGAATCAGTATAAAAGTCAAAGCAATTTTCCGCAATGGCAAGAACAGCATCTACGTCTACCTTATAGCTACTACTAGATACCGTATTAGGATTACTTCCATATCCTGCCTCCCAGAACACGATAAAATCATCCGTCTGCTTACTGCGTTGATAACACCATTGACTACTTTCATTATTTAAATCCATTGCACCGAACGATGCAGGCACGTAAATCTGTTTTGCCGTTTCTGCAGCAAAAGTTACTGTACAAATAGAAAATAATGAACAAAGCAGAACAATACTCTTTTTGAAGCTAAAAAGCCATTTCTCATTTCTCATCTTTATCTTATTTAATCGAATAAACATCCCCGATCCTAAATTGAAATGGGAAAAGGAGATTTCCATATTTTAGGTAATTAATTAGTTGTATCTTATCGCTATTAAAATATCAAATAAGAATTAATATTGCAAAAATATGAAGAAAAATGGCAATATTGCATTTTAACTCACTATATTTAGTATTCTTTAAGCCTTCCTCTTTATTCAGCTTGCAACACAACCATTTGCTTTTCATACAACTTTAACTTAGGCATAGCGACTACACTTTCCTTTCCTTGAAAA
>JAGPIY010000207.1 GCA_018054715.1 Bacteroidaceae bacterium | reverse complement strand
TCTTCTTTGCCCCGGGGCGAAACTTTTCTGAAAAGAGATAAAAGTTTGAAGGGCTATCAAAGATATTGAGTTCAACCATCAAGTGAATTACTTTCGCGGGCAAAGTAATAGTACCGTCCTTTTTATTCTTACTTACTGAATCCGGAATAAAGACGGTCTGCTTCGCCAGGGAGAAATGAAACAACTGTAAGTTGCCCATTTCTTTGGGGCGAATGAAGCAATAGAATAGTATGTAACAGGCCAAGAGGTAATATTTATCGTCTTGCTCCAGGTGCAACATCAAACGCTTGAGATCGATATCTGACAACAGTATGCGTTTTTTCTTTTTTAAACGGCGTCCGAAAAGGGTTATACCCGCAGTCGGATCGGTTTTAATATAGTTCTTTTGAATGCACCAGTGCGCGAAGATTCCGATGGTCGTTAAGTAATTGTCGCGGGTGTACATTGAATTGTCGCGGTCTATATATATATGATCGAGAAATTCGACAATATATTCCTTGTCCATCTGGTATATATATGTGATGGGTGTTTTTCGGGCTTGATTCCACAGCTCTAAATTCTTGATCGCGGAAATATAGCCTCTATAAGTCTCTTCACGATAAACTCCATCCTTTAAAAGTTTATCAAGATAATCCCGATAAGAATCGATAACCTCTGTAAATAAGCGGTATGCGTTGCTATTCTCGCTTTCTATCCATGGGTTCCATCCGTTAGATAATTGCACGGATAGGCGGTTAATGAGATCACGAGCGTACTTTCGTCGTTCACCGACACCGGAGATATGATTTAACTTGATTTTTTTGCGCTTCATCTTTCCTAAAATAGGATCGAAAGCATTAAAAGATATGTACCACTCTTTTCCGGTCTTTAACTCTGGAGGTGTGTACCTTTTTATTTCTTGAAGTATGGCCATTTTTTTTTTAAGAGTTTTTGGTGCAACTCCTAAAAAATAATGTCTGTCCCGTATTTGTCCCGGTACTTTCTAAAAGTATAAGCCAACAAACTGAAAAACAATTTGTTGGCTTATTTTTGTCGGGGTAGCGGGATTCGAACCCACGACCCCCTGCTCCCAAAGCAGGTGCGCTAACCGGACTGCGCTACACCCCGAATACTCTTCTTCTGAAAAGCGATGCAAAGATACGGCTTTCTTTTTAATTGTGCAAGAAAAGCCGTATCTTTTTTTGATTTATTTGATAATTTCTAGTGCACGGAACGCTTTTACAAGCTTTTCAGTAGCAATATCAATCTGTTCTTTAGAATGAGTAGCCATTAATGAGAAGCGGATCAAAGTGTCGGTAGGTGAACAAGCAGGAGGAATTACGGGGTTTACAAATACACCGTCTTCGAACAGCATCTTGGTTACAAGGAACGTCTTGTCCATATCACGCACATAAAGTGGAATGATAGGAGTGGCTGTGTGTCCGATCTCGAAACCTAGGTCGCGGAAGTTCTTCAATGCATAGTTTGTAATTTCCCAAAGATGAGCAATACGTTCGGGCTCGGTCTTCATAATGTGCAAAGCGGCACGTGCTGCAGCAGTTGCTGAAGGAGTGTTACTTGCAGAGAAGATGTAAGAACGCGAATTGTGACGTAAGAAGTTAATCACGCTTTCGTCGGAAGCAATGAAACCTCCAATAGCTGCCAACGATTTGCTAAACGTACCCATAATCAGGTCTACGTCGTTTGTCACCCCGAAGTGGTTACAAGTACCGCGTCCGTGATCACCGAGAACACCAAGGCCATGTGCTTCGTCTACCATGATATTCGCATTGTATTTCTTTGAAAGACGTACAATCTCCGGTAAATTAGCAATATCTCCTTCCATGCTGAAAACTCCGTCTACCACAATTAGCTTTATGGCTTCAGGACGACACTTTTGAAGCTCCTTTTCGAGAGACTCCATGTCGTTATGCTTGTATTTAAGCTGTGTGGAAAATGAAAGTCGGCGACCTTCCACAATTGAGGCATGGTCTAGTTCGTCACATATTATATAATCTTCACGCCCGGTGAGGCATGAAACTACACCAAGGTTTACTTGGAATCCGGTTGAGTAGATTATGGCATCTTCTTTTCCTACAAATTCGGCTAGTTCTTTTTCTAGCTCAATATGTAAATCAAGAGTACCATTAAGAAATCGTGAGCCCGCACATCCCGTACCGTATTTACGAGTAGCTTCTACTGCTGCTTCAATAACACGAGGATCGTTTGTTAAACCAAGGTACGAATTCGAGCCGAACATCAGTACCTTCTTGCCGCTCATTGTCACTTCTGTGCTTTGCCCGCTCTCGATGGAGCGAAAATAAGGATACACTCCTTGCGCCTTTATACGCTGGGGAAGATCATATTTTTCTAGTTTGTTTTGTAATAATCCCATGATAAGGTTTTATCTACTTAAATTTATTTTAGGCTGCAAAGATAGTGATTTTGCGCAGATGTGCATCTCTTTTTTACGAAAAATGCAACTTTTTCTTAAAAAAGAGTTCCTTTTTTCGAGTTTTAATTCGGAATTCCTTATATTTGTACGTTTGAAATACAGTTCATCCCCGCTCTGTAATTACAAATTTAGAGGTTCAATGAATATAAAAAAGCGAAAGATACGGTTTGTGGTGAATCCCATTTCGGGAACTCAAAATAAAAAAGGGATAACAGAACTTATTCCACGTTTTGTCGATTCGGAACGTTATGATTGGGAAATAACTCCTACTTTATATCAAGGTCATGCTGAAGTGTTGGCTCGCGAAGCTGTGAGTAATCAAATTTCGGTAGTTGTTGCTGTTGGTGGTGATGGAACTGTGAATGAAGTAGGGCGTGGACTCATTAATTCGCATACTGCAATGGGAATTATACCTTGCGGCTCAGGAAACGGTTTGGCTCGACATCTTCATATTCCGCTCGATATGAAAAAGGCGATTGAAACAATCAATGGCGGACTTGTAAAGAGCATTGACTACGGAGTTATGAATGGTGCTCCTTTCTTTTGCTCTTGTGGGGTCGGGTTTGATGCTTTGGTGAGTTTCCAATTTGCGCATGGAGGAAGACGCGGGCTATGGACTTACATCGAAAAAACACTTCTTGAATTTCTGAAATATAAACCATCAACTTATGAATTGGAAATTGATGGCGGCAAAAAATCATATAAAGCATTCCTTATTACGTGTGGAAATGCTTCGCAATATGGCAATAATGCTTTTATGACTCCTCTGGCTTCAATGCAAGACGGATTGTTGGATATAACCATCTTGGAACCATTTACGATGCTCGATATTCCTTCCTTGGTGTTTCAACTATTCAATAAGATGATCAATCAGAATAGCCGCATAAAGTCATTCCGATGTGAACATCTGGTAATTCGACGCGAAACGGAGGGAATTGCTCATTTTGATGGAGATCCGATTGAACTGGGCGCGAACCTCGATATTCATGTGGTGCATCGCGGCATACGCG
>JAGPIY010000206.1 GCA_018054715.1 Bacteroidaceae bacterium | reverse complement strand
TTCTGCTAGTTTGCATAAAAAGATCCGGATACCCCTTGTAAAGGCAGGTTTTAATACCATTGTCGACGACTGTATATTCTCGATTAACGGCAGCGTTTTCGTGTGTATATTCTCTTACGCTTCGAAAGGCGAGAAAAGGCCTAAGGCGTAAAGTCGTTTCAGAGTGAGCGTCAATTAAGGTATAGCGAATCAGAATCCGATTTTCATGGTGAACAAAAACTTTTTCTTTGCTCATAATAACTCCACCTACACGATAGATAGTGCGTGGCACCTTTTCGCAATCAAATTCACGAATGTATTTATGTCCTTTCGGACTGTAATTATTACCTTGGTATTTGTGCAGGCCTAAATTAAATTCAGCACCATGCTGAATAACAGTTTCATCGAGCGAGGAAAGCAGAACATGATTTTCATCGTCTAGCTCTGGGATAGGGATCACAAAGAGGCCGTGGTATTTTCTAGTATTGCAGTCCACAATGGTTGAGCAACAATAAGCCCCCGATCGATTGGTACGTAGTACCTCGCGGGGCATTGATTCTTCTAAGTTGGTCATTGTGGTCTTATCAAAACGCAAATAACTCATGGTCTATAAAAGTTAGTGTTTATATAATCAATCATAATATTTAAAACGCACTAAAAAAGTCTCTTTTTTGAAACCTTTTTAGAGGCTTTAGCCCTCAAATGTACGTAATATTATCGAATTAGGCCAAGTATTTTATTGTTTTTTTTTGAGAAAAATATTTTTTCGCTTAAAAAGATGTTGTAGAAAACAATTCAGTAAAGTTTAACGTTATATTTAATATTTATATCAAAAAGATTACTTACTTTTGCCCAAAAAGGGAACAATCATGAATAGTGTGTATGACTTAATGCAACAAATGCCGCTTTTTCAAGGATTATCATTTGAGCATCTCATGGATATCGTTGAGAAAGTCCGATTCGATTTTCGAAAGGCGGCTTCAGATGAAGTTATTGTATATCAAGGCGACCCTTGTACAGAACTTGTTTACATTATTCGAGGTCGATATACTTCGTTATGTGAAGCACCGGAGCTTAAACTTAAGGTGAAAGAGGTTTTAGAGGGCCCTGCATTACTTGAGCCATACTCCCTCTTTGGTTATGATGCTGTTTTTACAGCTACCTATCGTGCTGTAGAAGAACTACAATATGTGATAATTCCTAAAAGTTACATTTCTTCTTATTTGGGCAATTTTGAAATATTCCGGTTGAATTATTTCAATATATTGTCACGTCGTGCGCAGCAATTGCGTAACAAGGCAAGGATGCCTGTAGGAGAAACAGTGGGCAAGAAGTTTGTTCATTTTATGATACGCCAATGTGAAAAGCAGACGGGGGCAAAGGTTGTTTCTATTCGAATGTTAGATTTGGCAGTATTACTTGATGAAACAAGGCTTAATATATCGCGCTTATTAAATACTTGGGAAGCACAAGGGCTCTTGCTTCTTACAAGGCAGACAATTGAAATTTCTGAGTTTGAAAGGCTTATTGAATTAGTAAAAGACGAAAAATGACAAAATAAATTAATACACTATCATACAAAAAAGAAAAAATCAATGAAAAAACTCATTTCAAGAGGGCTCTTAGTGCTTGCAATACTCGCTGTAAGTCCGGTTATTATGGCTCAGAATTTGCCAACTAAACAGGAAGCAATAAAAGTACTCCGCTTGGTTAACAACTATTGGCAAGCCAATAATCCTGTGCCTGGATCTTCTTTTTGGGACAATGCTGCTTATCACGTAGGAAATATGGAAGCTTACAAGGTTACAAAGAACAAAAAATATTTATTGTATAGCCAAGCTTGGGCTCAACAAAATGAGTGGAAAGGAGCACAAGGGAATAATAAAGCAAAATGGAAATATAGCTATGGAGAAGGTGGCGATTTTGCTCTTTTTGGTGACAACCAAATTTGTTTTCAAGTATATGCCGATCTTTATCAGATAAACAAGAATCCCAAATACATTGCTCGGGCTCGTGAAGTTATGGAGTACCAGATGAGCACAAATGTTAACGATTATTGGTGGTGGGCTGATGGACTATTTATGGTGATGCCCGTGATGACAAAGTATTATCATATTACAAAGAATGAGCTTTATTTGACAAAATTATATGACTATTTTCAATATGCGAATAGTATTATGTATGATGCGAATGAATGTCTTTATTATCGAGATGCAAAGTATGTGTATCCTAAGCATGAAAGTGTAAATGGGAAAAAAGATTTCTGGGCACGTGGTGATGGATGGGTTTTTGCAGCATTAAGCCGTGTGATTCAAGATCTTCCTAAAAACCATGCAATGCTTCCTTTCTATGTGAAGCGTTATCAAGATATGGCAAAAGCAATTGCGACCTGCCAACAGCCTGAAGGGTATTGGACTCGTTCGATGCTAGATAAAGAACATGCTCCCGGTCCGGAAACCAGTGGAACAGCTTTCTTTGCTTATGGTTTTATTTGGGGAATTAATCATGGATATCTTAACGAAGCTGTTTATTTGCCTGTAGTTACAAAAGCTTGGAATTATTTAACCACTGTAGCTATGCAGAAAGATGGGAAATTAGGCTATGTGCAGCCAATAGGTGAACGTGCTATTCCTGGACAGACTGTAGATGCTAGTTCTCAAGCTAATTTTGGAGTGGGAGCTTTTCTCCTTGCTGCAAGCGAAATGAGTAGATACAAGAAAAAATAAATATAAGATATGCTCTATTTGCAGAAATAGCAAAAAAGGCAGAAGGAAAAAAGTCTTTTTGACAGGATAATTGTCTAAGATGGCAGAAAAGAAGTTACTTAGTTCATGTTCTCTTTTCGTTACTTTGCAAAAAAGAAAATGACTGCTTTGACTATTTTTATGTGAATACGAATTTGACTGGATACTCCAATAGATGGTTGTGTAACTTTTATGCGTGTTTTGACTTATTAATATCTTTTCGTTTCGATTTGTTACTTAGATGGTTAACGATTAAGCATTAAGATTATGGAAATTTCTTATGCAATTGATAATAAAAAGAATCGAAAAAAAGGTTAAACTCTATTTCTTGTGTGGATTTATTTATATTAAAGTTGTATATTTGTAGCTTATATCAAGGATACAAACAGGATACTTTTTTAATTTCTATCAACTAAGATGATTTATATAGAACAATAACCAATTTTATAATGATGAGAATAAAATTACATTTCGTCTTTTTTACAGTGTTTGCTGCAATGATCTTTGCTTCGTGTAGTAGCGAAGATACGAATTTTATGGATTCTTCGGCTCGAACATCTGAGCTTTTAGGAGAGACCAATTTGCCGGTAGTGCGTCTTGATACAGTGTCTGATGTGCACTCAAAAAGTGCTACATTTACAGCCACGCTTGAAAGTCTTGGAGACAAGGTTACCCGTCGAGGATTTGTGTATTCAAGTACTAATCCTACGCCAACCCATGCCGATGGTACGGTTTCACTAAAGGTGGGCACTATTGTTG
>JAGPIY010000205.1 GCA_018054715.1 Bacteroidaceae bacterium | reverse complement strand
AAGCAAGTTGCACCGTAGAAACGCTTTCTGCATCAGCCGTACTTACTTTAAAAGAGGTGAGAGCTGTTGAAGCATTCGCAGCTAAAAGAGCCTTCGTATAATAAGAGAATACATAAGTTTTTAAAGGGTCAAGCGTTGCATTAGTAACAGCTAAAGCACCAGCACCTGTAGCAGCATTTGCATTACCGCCAGTAAGATAAGCACCCGAGAAACCGCCTTCTGCAACTATTGAGAATTTTGTACCGGCACTTAGCGCAGAACCATCACCTGCCAACCAACCAGCTAATCCGCTTTCAAAGCCTGCATTTTCGATAAGATTCGAGCCTGTTGCTTTATACTTTTTTTGATTTAAAAGATATGTATTACCACTAGGAGCCGGAGTATAATTTAATTCAAAATTATCCAGCAAGAATGAAGTTCCATTGGGTACATAATTAAAATCGACCTGTACTGTAATGTCGGAAACAGCATCAATGCCAAAAGCTAATTCCGTAGCTGTCCATTCCATTGTATTTATAGGCCCATCCGTTGCAGCTGCACCTGAAGCTACATCAGAAGCAGTAATTGTTTTTGAATCAAGCACCGTGCCTGCTGCATTCTTCACACTAACGGTATAGCTAGCCACATCTGTAGTAGCATTTACATGAAGCCCCAATGAAGATAATGAAAGCTTATAAGTTCCTGCTGCAAGACCTGTAATGGTTTGATGAATTGAAGAGGTTGTAGTAGCCCATCCCTTGCGTGCATAATAGAAATTAGCTCCATCTGGGACTGTTTGCACGGCTCCGAAATTATTATCGGTGGCCACTCCTGCAGTACGAGTTTCGGATGTACAACCATTCGGATTATCTACCGTCCAGCCATTGACCCCATCCTCGAATGAAGGATTGGTAAGGCGGGAAGTGAGATCGTCCGCATGCACCAAATTGATGCTAGCTCCCGCAGCAATTGCTACGGTAAACATAAGTAATTTACTTCTCATTTTTTTAGTTTTGGTTATTAAATAGTTAGGTTAGGTGTGTGTTTCTGTAATGCTAAATCTTCTTTGGAGCATCATTTACCTAGGTATGATAATGATTTTCTTTCTATTAGACTTTGGTTACAAGTTGCAAATTTAAGTGGTTTTTTTCAATTCGCAAGTTTTTCGAACTTTTTTTTTTGAAAAGATGTTTTTAAATACAATAAGGTCATAAATGTAAAAGCTTTTAAAATAGAATAAAATAGAGAAAGTTCCATATTCGTCTGTAAACCAATATGGAACTTCTTTAAAAAGAAATAAATATCATTCTAAATATCTACCGCGATTGAAACTTCGCCTTAATAGGTTCTGCTCGCAAAGCAGAAGCAAATTGTTGAGGAGAAATAGTTACCGGCTCTTTCATAAATTCAGGAATATTATACGATGTATAACGATCATGATTATGTTCCGGATATGCTTGTGGCAAGACAAAGGGTTTATGTGCTTTATGCTGCTTGTCGAAATAGGCAAAGTAAGGACGGGTGTAAGAACCATCTTCACGACGACTACTAAATACAATCCACCGACCATTGCTCGACCATGTGTGGTAACTTTCCACATCCGGTGAATTTACATTTTCAAGCTTATGGAAGTTTCCAGTAGACAAATCTAATAAATAAAGATCAGAGCTCTTATGCCAAATATGGAAACAACCATAATCGCCCATTGTAAAAAGTAAATATTTGCCATCTGGCGACACCCGTGGTAAAGTGATACTTTTTCCTATAGCAGCTGCATCAATAACTTTTTCCTTTTTACCAAAAGTTTTTGTCGACTGGTTATAAGGAATACGCCATAAATCGTATTTAAAATTCTGATAAGCATCCATCTGCATACGGTCTCCTTGATGAGTACCTACGGTATCAGACATATCATAATAAGCAGAACAAAAATAAAGCGTATTGCCATCAGGCGACCAACTCGGGAATATCTCATATTGATGAGGATCGGTGCTAACCGGAATTATCATATCGCGCTCAATATCGAATACAATAAGGTCACTCGCACGATCCTGTACTTCTATCTTCTCTGAGCTACGAGTATGAAAAGCTTGTCCAGTACTGTTTACAGAATAGGCAATTAATTTCTGCGTAGGATGCCAAGAAGGATAAACACCCGCACTAATGGTACTATCCGTTTTCAAATCATATCTTACAGGTTTACCATCGACTACAATTACCGTTCCTCCAAGAGTTTGACGAGCATGAAATTGCATATTCTTTGTCGAATAATTCTGATAAGAATGGCAGTTAATACACTGCCCGTTTTCTTCTGTAGAAAGGAGCATATTATTATAAATCTCCGTTTCATCAAAATTGGTAAGATTACGTTGATTAATAGTAAGATGCTCGTAACTTACATAAGAAGGAGCAATCAATCGATATGACAAATACTCATCGACTGGTTCGGGTGCTACCATCTGCTCAAAATTCTTATACTTTACCCAGCCTTTAGCTGTTTTCACAAATACATCAATTTTTAAAGAAGAACCTTGGGCAGCTTGCAGCATAGTCTGCCAATCATCAATTGAAGGAATACAATCTTTACCACTAACGACTAGCTCACCTCCTTTATAAGTATAACGTGTTACATAATCCTCCCCATCTTCCAGAACTCGGAAGGTAAGAGGAGCAATATTGGAAGGAATAGTAACTCCTACATAATCTGGATATATCTGCGGAGTCCGCTCAATTTTGGTAAAATCATTCGGGACCTCAGACGAGCAGCTCGTCAACAAAAACAACGCGCAAAGAATCGGAAGGAAGAAAATTATCTTTTTCATCTTTTTAGAGAGCTTATTAATTTGATTTTACGTTACGTACAAAGAAATAGAAATACCAGAATGTATCACCAAAAAGGCTACGGAAAAGAGGCTGTAGCTGTTCTTCCGTTTTACCCGGATTTTGAGTTAATGTACGCTGAAATTCATTAAAGCGGCGTTTCACATCGTCATCAAGTGGAAGCACATCCGGATTATGTTTTTCTAAGTAAGCATATAAAATAGCCGCCTCTTGATAATGAATAGGTACACGAGGATGCGACTTGCAATATTCGAAGAAGCGAGGCCAGAAACTTGGAATGTCCTTCATCACAAGCGTACACATCATAGACATCTCTTGATAGAAAGGCACTGCAGTCCAAGTACTATTAAAGAACTTCAAAAGATAAATTTCAACTAGATTCTGATCTCCATCCAATCTATCTGAATATACGTAAAGAGGATATATCGTTTGAAAGTCCGGATCATCCTTCAATAGACCGGGGTTTCGGACAAAACGGAATTGTTCACGAGCCCAATCGGCATGAAAACGTGTTTTCTCTAAAGTACGTAAATATTTGGTGGCCAACTTTAACTCCCCTGAATAAAGAGCACAAAGCGACATGTATTTCAGATATTCTACTTTATTCCCATATTCCACTGCATCTTCTAAACACCAACGATAGCAGAAATTGAATTTTGCATAATTAAGATACATATATTTGC
>JAGPIY010000204.1 GCA_018054715.1 Bacteroidaceae bacterium | reverse complement strand
TGGGAGCTGCATGGAGTGACCGTTGTGGGGTGTTCGATTATCTTAGTGCTAGTCTCGATGGTTATTTCAATCGTGTGGACGACAAAATTATTGCAATTCCTACTACTTTTGTTTGGAAGATGAGTAATATTGGAAAGGTGGAAACGTTAGGAGCCGATTTGAATTTAAGTGCGGAGGTGCCGGTGTCTGACAATTGGCGACTCTTTTTCACCGGAACGTATAGCTTTTGCAGTGCTCGGGATGTAACTGACCGTGAGGAACTAACTTATGACAATCAGATTGCCTACACTCCAAAGCATTCCGGCACATCTAGTTTGTCGCTTCAAACGCCATGGCTCACGCTAGGGTATAATGTGTTGGCTACAGGCGAGCGCTATTTATCGTCGTACCATGCGAGCGATACTCAATTAAAAGGCTATACGGATCATAGTATTACTATTTCGCGCAACTTTCAGTGGAAGACACATTCTTTGCGTTTACAACTCGATGCGTTGAATCTTGGAAATAAGAATTATGAAGTGATACGTTTTTATCCGATGCCCGGACGTAACTATAAATTAACTATAAATTATAAATTCTAAAAAAAAACTTATGCAGATGAAATGGTTGAAGGCGCTTCTTTGCGTCGTGGTGCTTGGCACTTTTACGGCTTGTTCCGATGATGATAACAATAGCTTCTCAGTGGATCCTGATCCGTTAACATCGAGTCCCGGAGCTTATATATTGAATACCGGTGGTTGGGGAGCTAATAATGCTTCCTTGCAGTATTACAACTTTGTTAATTACAGTATTAGTTCTGATATCTTTGCTAGAGAAAATAAGTATGCAATGGGAGATCTTGCCCAAGATATGGTAGAGTATGGTTCTAAAATCTATGTTACATTGAATAATTCTGCCAAGGTAGAAGTTCTTGATAAAACCGGTAAAGTTGTTAAAACAATTAATCCGACTAATGATGCTGGTACTGCAGTAAATCCATGCTATTTGGAAGCTTATGAGGGTGCTGTTTATTTTACAAATTATGGAGGATTGATTTCACGTATCGATACAACATTACTTACGATAACAGGCTCTGTAGCGGTTGGTGATCATCCAGAAGGGCTTGCGGCTGCTAATGGGAAACTATATGCAAATATTTCAGGTTATGGAAGTGGTACAAAGGTTGCAGTAGTTGATGTGACTAGCTTTACTAAAACGAAAGAATTAGACGTGCTCCTAAATCCTTATACACAGTCGATCGCGGCTGATGATGGTTATGTATATTTTGTTTCAAGCGGAAACTATGCGGGTTCTCCAAGTCTTACTGAAGCTCAATATATTTATAGCACTTTACAGCGTATTGATCCGAGTACGGATGTGGTGACTTCTGTAGCTAATGCTTCGCTTATTGCAAATCGAGGTACAAAGATGTATTGCATTTATTCGGAGTATTATTTGCCAGCGCGTTATTCTATTTTTGAACTAGATCTCGTTACTGGGGCGAAAAAAGAATTGACAGAGATTATGGAGAAAGTTCCTAGTGCAAGTACTATTGATGTGAATCCATTGAATGGAGATATTTATGTGGCTAATACTTCTTACTCTGCTCCTAATGTGATGTATGTATTTAACAGTGATGGCACTTTCAAAACCTCATTCCAATGTGGCTATTATACAGCCGGAGCTTTCTTTGCGAACCGCTAGTAGATGAATCTTATTTCAAAAGAAATGCTTAAAGGAAAGCTGTTTTTCTTTTTTAGCCTGATAATGGTCTTGCTTGCTTCATGTGGAGGAAGCAAGACCTCTTCGCTTATTCAGGATGGCGATACATTGGCTTTGTCGGATGCACGTAACCTATTGCTGGTACGTTATAAAGGATATACTTTAGCACAACTACGTAACCCTTGGGATACGTTGAAGGTATTACATACATACATCTTAGTACCCCGTGCCGACTCTTTACCGGTAAATTTACCCGAAGGCACGGTTGTGCGCACGCCTCTTTCGCATACTGTGATTTATTCTTCGGTGCATTGTAGCTTGTTGCAAGAACTGGGTGCAATGAAGCGTATTGGCGGTATTTGTGATTTAAAATACATGCGTCTGCCTGCAATACGTGAACGTTGTAGCTCCGGACAAATTGCGGATATAGGAGATGCAATGAATCCAAATATTGAGAAGCTGATCGATTTACATCCAGATGCTATATTGCTCTCACCTTTTGAAAATAGTGGAGGGTATGGGCGAGTAGAGAAGTTGAATATTCCACTTATTGAATGTGCTGATTATATGGAGAATTCAGCTTTGGGAAGAGCTGAATGGATGAAATTTTATGGTATACTCTTTGGTTGTGAGGCTCAAGCCGACTCACTCTTTACGAAGGTGCGAACTTCTTATTTGGCACTCTTGGCGAAAGTAAAGAAGGAGAAGCAGAAACCTTTACTGCTTGTCGATTTGCCACTTAGCTCTACGTGGTATCAACCGGGAGGACATAGTACGATGGGGCATCTGTATGCCGATGCAGGAGCACGTACCCTTATGCAAGAAACTTCGCAAAGTGGTAGTATACCGTTGGCTTTTGAGACTGTTTTCGATAAAGGACAGGATGCAGATATTTGGTTGATTCGTTACAATGAGCCGGTGGATAAAACTTTGCAGTCATTGGCAAAAGAACGCTCTGCTTTTACTCAGTTTCGTGCTTTTCAACAAAAAAAAGTGTATGCTTGCAACACGTCAACATCTTCTTTTTATGAGGAAACACCCTTTCATCCGGATTGGCTTTTGGAAGACTTGATAAAAATAATGCATCCGAATGTATTATCTTCTCTTAAATTACGTTATTATAACATTGTGCGAGAAAAATAACGAGTTTGTAAAAGTAAAGAAAAACAGGGTCTGAAGCAATGAAAATAGGCGGAGGAAAGAATAAAAAGAAGAAGTGAAATGAGAAATAATCCTTGGAGATATGGAGTCCTTTTAACCCTATTGGCTTTGATATTATGGGTTTCGAATCTTTTTGTAGGCTCGGTAAAAATACCGCCGCTTGAGGTTTGCAACCTCTTATTAGGGGGGCAGCCTGAAAAAGCTAGTTGGGCGTTTATTCTTTGGGAATCGCGCTTCCCGCAAAGTGTGGCCGCGCTTTGTTGCGGTATGGCTTTGGCTGCTTCGGGTTTGATGTTGCAGACAGCCTTTAATAATCCTTTAGCCGGTCCTTCTATTTTAGGGATAAACACGGGAGCTAGTCTTGGCGTTGCTTTGGTTATGTTACTGGGAGGAGGAACATTGGGAGCGGGAGTTTTTTCGCTTACGGGTTTCTTTTCGGTGGTGTTAGCGGCATTCTTGGGAGCTGCTGTAGTAATGGGGCTTATTTTATTGCTTTCTACTTTTATAAAGAGTAGCCTTATGCTTCTTATTGTGGGGATCATGATTGGCTATGTAGCTTCATCCGCTATTGCGTTGTTAAATTTCTGGGCTACGGCTGAGGGAGTACATTCGTATCTTATTTGGGGAATGGGGAATTTTGGGGGCGTTTCGTTAGCT
>JAGPIY010000041.1 GCA_018054715.1 Bacteroidaceae bacterium | reverse complement strand
TGGTGATGAAAGCGGTTATACTCCTCTACTTCCTATGTACACACTAGGACATAAGTTCCAGCCCTCGAACATTCATGCAGGTGGCTTACGCTATCACGGCGCCGGCACTATAGTTTCACAGTTGCTAAAGGACGGGTATATGAGTGCGGTCGATATTCCTCAAATTGAAAGTTTCGATGCAGGTGTTCTATTTGCACAATATGAAGGTATTGTACCTGCTCCAGAGTCGTGCCATGCAATAGCTGCTACTGTACGCGAAGCTTTAAAATGCAAAGAAACTGGCGAAGAGAAAGTCATTTTGTTCAACCTTTCCGGTCATGGCCTCATCGATATGACAGCTTACGATCAGTATCTTTCGGGAGATCTTGTTGACTTTGAACCTACTGAGAGCGAAATCAATTCGAACCTAGCTCAATGCGAAACTTTGCAAGGTAAGTAAATTAAGGCTTACATATCATTTTAATAAGGGGTATCTAATTATAAGATATCCTTTATTTTTTATTATATTTTTAGAAGAAGTCTTGCACATGTCGAAAAAAACACCTAATATTGTACTCTCATTTATCTTTGAAAACGATCTAAAAGAGCTACAAACATTATAACAACAACATGTATCGACTCCATCAATATCGATAAATAGTCTCTCAAATTCTATGACAGAAAATTTAATTAAACAAAAAGTACAAGGGTGGATTGTTTCTATCTCTTTTCTAATTTTAATCTGTAAATTTATTGCTTTCTATCTGACTAATTCTGTTGGTATCTTAACAGATGCTATGGAAAGTATTGTAAATGTAGTAGCTGGACTTATCAGCTTTTTTAGCTTAAGATATGCCGCTAAACCTAAAGACAAGGGGCATCCCTTTGGACATGGAAAAATAGAACTCATTTCAGCTTCTATCGAAGGTATACTGATTATGATTGCCGGAGGATTAATTATCTATGAAGGCATTAAACGTCTTTTTGAGCCTGCAAGTATTGACAAGTTAGATATTGGTATTGCTGTGATTGTAATTGCTGGGATTCTCAACTATGCAATGGGATGGTATAGCATCCGAATGGGTAAAAAATACGACTCTATTGCTTTAGTAGCTGGAGGAAAACACCTACAATCCGACACCTATTCCACAATTGGACTAGTGACAGGACTTATTCTTCTATACTTTACCGAATTAGGCTGGATTGACAGTGGACTAGCTTTAATTTTTGGTTCTATTATTCTATTTACCGGTGCACACATCTTACGAAAAACAGGAGCTAACCTAATCGACAAAGCCGATGATGAAGCACTTCATAAAATGTTAGAAGTCGTTTCAGAGGTAAGAAAACCAGAGTGGATAGATATTCACAACATGAAATTAATTAAATACGGAAGTCAACTATTTGTTGACTGCGACTTAACACTTCCGTCCGATTTTACAATAGAAAAGGGACATGAGGCCTGTGAAGAGCTTAAAAAAGTTCTTTCCAACAAATACTCCGACCGTGTGCTCGTGACCATACACTCCGATCCTTGTCTGGAAGCTCATTGTAGCCACTGCCAAGTGGCTGATTGCACCTACCGAAAAACACCCTTTGAAAAAGAATTGCAATTCACATTAGAGAACCTCACAGCAAGTGATGAAGAGCGTAAAGAGTAAAAAACAGTCAACAAAACATAAAGCCTTTTTCAAGTAAAAATACCAGTTTTTTGGCAAAATGCTTGCGTATGTCGCGAAAAATGTCGAATATTGCACCCGAATTATGTTCTTAGGAGCGATTTATTGTTGTAATAGCTTACAATAAGGAACTATAGTTCAACAGGATACAAGGTCTTTTTACGAAAGCATCGATGAGATGTTTTGCTCATGCATGAATCGTATTAAGGCTTGAATATTAATTATCAATTATGAAAAAAAAATGTCTTCGGTGTGGAGAAGTTTTTGAATGCAATCATGACGACATTAACAATTGTCAATGCGCATCAGTCATCTTAACTCCACAACAAAAGAAATTAATTCGGCAAAATTATAACGACTGTTTATGCCATTCTTGCTTACAGGAAATTGCCGATGAAAAAAAATCAATAAAAAAGATTCTAGTAGCCAACCGCGGTGAAATAGCTGTGAGAGTAATGCGTTCTTGCCGAGAAATGGAAATTATTTCGGTTGCCATCTTTTCTGAGGCCGATCGCACTTCTAAACATGTACTATATGCTGATGAGGCATATTGCGTAGGTGGAGCAGCTTCAAAAGACAGCTATTTAAATATCAATAAGATATTAGAAGTGGCCAAAGCGCACGAAGTAGACGCTATTCATCCGGGATACGGTTTTCTTTCCGAAAACTCTGAGTTTGCACGTCGTTGCGAAAGTGAAGGTATCATCTTTATCGGGCCACATGCTGAAACGATGGATCTGATGGGTGATAAAATTTCAGCTCGAAAACAAATGATTGCAGCCAATGTTCCGGTTGTTCCGGGTACAGAAAAAGGATTGCAAAGTGTAGAAGAAGCTCAAACTGTATGCCAACAAATCGGCTTTCCGGTTATGTTGAAAGCATCAATGGGTGGAGGCGGAAAAGGCATACGCCTAATCCATTCGCTAGAAGAAGTAGAGGAAGCTTATTTGAATGCTAAATCTGAATCTCTTTCTTCTTTTGGCGATGATACTGTATACCTTGAGAAATTTGTAGAAGAACCTCATCACATCGAATTTCAAGTTCTAGGCGATGAATACGGAAACGTAATTCATCTTTGTGAACGCGAATGCTCGGTGCAACGGCGTAATCAAAAAATTGTAGAAGAGAGCCCATCTCCTTTTATGACCCCTAAATTACGTGAAGAGATGGGAAAAGCTGCCGTAAAAGCTGCAAAAGCAGTAAATTATAGAGGAGCCGGAACTATAGAATTTCTGGTAGATAAGAATCGTAATTTTTATTTTTTAGAAATGAATACCCGTTTGCAGGTAGAGCATCCTATCACGGAAGAAGTCGTAGGAGTTGACTTGGTAAAAGAGCAAATCAATGTAGCAAACGGACTACCCTTACACCTTAAGCAAGAAGATATTCGTCAACGTGGCCATGCCATCGAATGCCGTATCTGCGCTGAAGACACCGAATTCAACTTTATGCCTTCGCCTGGAGTAATCCGTCAAATTATTGTCCCCAATGGAATTGGAGTGCGTATCGACGATTATATATACGAAGGCTACGAGATCCCAATGCACTACGATCCAATGGTAGGTAAACTTATCGTATGGGCAGTAACCCGCAAGTATGCCATTGAACGCATGCGACGCGTTTTGCATGAATACAAAATAACCGGCATTAAAAATAATATCAGCTATCTACGTTGCATCATGGATACTCCCGACTTTGTAGAAGGAAAATACGATACCGGCTTTATTGGAAAAAATGGAGACCGCTTACAAGAAGGTATAACCTCTAGCGACACCAACACTGAAGATATCGCACTGATTGCTTCGTACATCGATTATTTGATGAATCTGGAAGAAAACAAATCGAACAATATCGCCGACAATCGTCCGATTAGCCGCTGGAGAGAGTTTGGATTACACAAAGGCGTACTAAGAATTTAAAGATGGAAATACATATAGGTAATAGAGTTGCTGAGATTGAACTTCTCAGCAAAGAAGGCAACATGGTTCAATTATCGATAGACGGTAAAGTATACGAAGTAGACATTACCATGGTTGAGAACGGCTCCTGCTCCATTTTGCACGAAGGAAAATCGTATAACGCAGAGTTAATGCGTTCTGAAAACAGCAAAAGTTATAAAGTAAACACTAACTTCTCCTCATATAAAGTAGATATAATCGACACAAATGCCAAATATCTACGTTTGAAGAAAGGTGCAGAAGAACGCCAAGACGATAAAATAGTATCTCCTATGCCGGGTAAAATCGTCAAGATCCCTGTAAAGGTTGGCGATCACATGGTGGCTGGTGATACGGTAGTCGTAATTGAGGCTATGAAAATGCAAAGTAACTATAAAGTGACATCAGATTGCATCATTAAAGAAATTTTAGTAGCAGAAGGCGATACCGTTAATAACGATCAAGTATTGGTCCGACTCGATTTAAATGTAACAGAAGAATAAAGATGGAAAAAGAAGAACAATATAAAGCTTTTCAAGAAAAGAATAAAAACGCCGAACTAGGTGGTGGAATCGACCGAATTAAAAAACAGCACGAAGCCGGTAAATTAACAGCACGTGAACGCATTGAGCTCCTTCTAGATAAGGGTACTTTTGTGGAACTCGATAAAATGGTCGTACATCGCTGCACAAACTTCGGGATGGACAAGAATCATATTCCCGGTGACGGTGTAGTTTCCGGACACGGAAAGATCGAAGGCCGTCAAATATTTGTCTATGCCTACGACTTTACCGTATATGGAGGTACTCTAAGTGCAGTAAACTCAAAGAAAATCGTAAAAGTACAAGAGTTAGCATTGAAAAACGGTGCTCCAATCATTGCTCTGAATGATTCAGGAGGTGCTCGTATTCAAGAAGGTGTAGAAAGCCTTACCGGTTATGCGTCTATATTCTATCAAAACACAATTGCTTCGGGAGTTATTCCACAAATATCTGGAATTCTAGGGCCATGTGCCGGAGGAGCTTGTTACTCCCCTGCCCTAACGGACTTCATCTTTATGGTAAAAGAGAACAGTCACATGTTTGTTACCGGTCCGGACGTCGTAAAAACCGTTACGCATGAAGAAGTTAGCAAAGAAGAACTAGGCGGCGCATATACCCATTCTAGTAAAAGTGGCGTTACGCATTTTCTAAGTAATACCGAAGAGGAAGTCTTAATGGGAATTCGTGAATTACTGAGCTTCCTGCCTTCCAACAATATGGAAGATGCACCGAAAGCACCTTGCAATGATGACATTAATCGCGAAATCGAATCACTTCAAGACGTAGTTCCAGCTGATCCGAATATTCCTTACGACATCAAGGATATTATAGAACCTGTACTCGATGATCATTATTTCTTTGAAGTGATGGCACATTTTGCAAAGAACGCATTAGTGGGGTTTGGACGCTTAGACGGAAAACCCATCGGCATCGTAGCCAATCAACCAGCTTTTCTAGCAGGAGTATTGGACATTGATGCATCTGATAAAATCTCACGTTTTATTCGTTTCTGCGACTGTTTCAATCTGCCGATCGTTACTTTCGAAGATGTACCCGGCTTCCTACCCGGCTGTATGCAGGAGCACAACGGTATTATCCGTCATGGTGCTAAGATTGTATACGCTTATGCAGAAGCTACGGTGCCCAAAGTTACACTCATTACCCGTAAAGCTTACGGTGGTGCTTATATAGTAATGTCAAGCAAACAGACTGGTGCTGATGTGAACTTTGCTTATCCAACGGCTGAAATCGCCGTTATGGGGGCAGAAGGAGCAGTAAACATTCTCTATCGCAAAACTGACGAAGCCACTCAAAAGAAAGCTATTGAGGAGTACAAAGAAAATTTTGCCAACCCTTATCGCGCAGCAGAACTGGGGTACATTGACGAAATTATTCTACCGAAACAAACTCGCCAAAAGTTAATCCAAGGATTAAACATGGCACAGAACAAGATGAAAACCCTACCTCCTAAGAAACACGGTAACATGCCCTTGTAAGTTTTGGATATCTAACAATACATCCATTTATTAAAAGATAAAGAGGAAATTGCAGAAATGCAATCTCCTCTTTATCTTTGCTGAATGCTCATCTGTTGATTATTTTATTTCAATCATCTTTTGAGCTTTCTTCGATTCTTCCTCCGTTAATTTAGGAAGATTAATATTCAAAACACCATTTTCTACCTTCGCAGAAATTTTTTCTTTATCCACATTATCTGGGATCAGCATAGTCTGCTGAAACTTGGTATAAGAGAACTCACGTCGTAAGAACCGACCCTCTTTATTCTCTTCATTATTTTCAGTTTTCTTCTCCATCGAGATCACCAGATTTTGATTTTCATCGAGAGTAACATTAAAATCCTCTTTCGTCATACCCGGAGCAGCCACTTCAACTTTGAAGTTACTTTCCGACTCAATCACATTAATTGCAGGAGCAGTTGTATTTGCTCTTTCTAGCCATTCGTTATCAAAGAAATCATTAAAGATACTTGGTAACCAATTTTGAGATCTTCTTACAGGCATCATAATTAAATTCTCCTATCTTTAAGTTAAACATTTAATACTTTGGATTCTGATCCTCCTTTCGCCGTCCGAATCCATTTAGATAAAAACAAATAGTATGCCATGGTATGGAAAAGTCAAATTGTCATTTCTATGTAAGAAAAATGTGACAATTGTGACAGAAAAAGGTGTACACAAAAAAATACCGTATTCATGGTATGCAAATGCCATATTAGGGGTACGATTATAACCCTATATTTCCCGTATCTTTGCAACATTAAAAGTAACTAAAATAATTTGAGATGGCAAGGATAGCAAAAAGTCTGACAGAGCTCATTGGGAATACTCCGTTGCTGCAACTGTCGAGGATTGAGAAGGAACATAATCTACGAGCTACAATATTAGCTAAGCTAGAATACCTTAATCCGGCACGTAGCGTAAAAGACCGCATAGGATATGCTATGATTTATACTGCCGAAGAAAAAGGCTTAATCGATCAAGACACTGTTTTGATAGAACCAACTAGTGGAAACACAGGTATCGGCTTGGCTTTTGTGGCAGCAAGTAAAGGATATCGACTAATTTTAACGATGTCCGATTCAATGAGCATTGAACGTCGCAGTCTCCTTCGAGCCCTCGGCGCGGAGATTGTACTCACTCCTGCACACGAAGGAATGGGGGGAGCAATTAGCAAAGCAGAAGAGTTAGCAAAGACTTTCCGAAATTCCTTTATTCCTCAACAATTTAAGAATTCAGCCAACGCAGCCATTCACCGACTGACTACCGCACAAGAAATATGGAACGATACCGATGGTAAGGTGGATATTTTTATCGCTGGTGTAGGTAGTGGAGGCACCATCACGGGAGTTGGAGAGGTTTTAAAGGCTTATAATCCGAAGGTAAAGATCATCGCTGTAGAGCCCGCCAGCTCTCCGGTACTTTCGGGAGGCAAACCAGGCCCTCACAAAATCCAAGGGATTGGAGCAGGTTTTATACCCAAAGTTTTGAATACAAAAATTTATGATGAAATTTTTAAAGTAAAAAACGAGGATGCTTTCCAAATAGCTCGGTTGCTAGCGAAACAAGAAGGAGTACTAGCCGGTATTTCATCAGGAGCTGCCGTATATGCAGCTATCGAAGTTGCAAAAAGGCCTGAAAATAGCGGGAAGACAATTGTTACATTACTCCCCGACACAGGCGAACGCTATCTCTCTACACCTTTATATAATACACCTGAAGAATAGAAAACAGTAAAACTCAATATTCATTTAACAAATAAATTTAGATATGGCTATTATCGCAGTAAACGGAAAAAAGCAAGAGGTAAAAAATGGTATTTCTGTATTGGAATTAATAGAGCAAAATAATGTAGCACAACCGGAAATGGTATCTGTACAAGTGAATGAGAATTTTATAGCACGAGAGGATTACCCTACTCTCCAACTCAGCGAAGGAGATCAAGTAGACTTTCTTTATTTCATGGGAGGAGGATCACGCTAATGTTTGAATATACTGAAGATCAATTACAACGTTATAGCCGTCACATTTTGCTACAGGACGTAGGAGTAGAAGGCCAGGAGAAGATATCTTCAGGCAAAGTACTCATCATTGGAGCAGGTGGACTGGGGGCACCGGTTGCACTATACCTAGCAGCTGCCGGAGTGGGCACCATAGGTATCGTAGATGGAGATGTAGTCGACTTGTCGAACTTACAACGACAAGTTATCCACTTTACTCCAGATGTAGGTCGACCAAAAGTGTTATCTGCTAAAGAAAAGATTAATTTGATTAATCCGGATGTAAAAGTAAACACCTATCAGGATTTCCTAACAGCCGACAATGCACTGGATATCATTAAAGATTATGATTTTGTGGTCGACGGGACTGATAACTTCCCCGTGAAGTTCTTAATTAACGATGCATGCGTAATGGCCGAGAAGCCTTTTTCACACGGCGGAATTTTGAGATTTGAAGGACAAACTATGACTTATGTACCAGGCTCAGCTTGTTATCGTTGTTTGTTCAATTCACCACCTCCCGCCAACGCGGTTCCTACTTGTTCACAGGCTGGAGTATTGGGAGCTATCGCAGGCATGTTGGGAACTATTCAAGCTGCTGAAGTGCTAAAGTTTCTCACAGGAACCGGGGAATTGCTCACCAACAAATTGCTGACATTCAATGCGAAAACAATGGAGTTTCGTACCATCCATACACACAAACACGATCAATGCCCTATTTGTGGAACAAATCCCACTGTAACTAGCTTGATCGATTATGAGCAAGCTGTTTGTCAAATTAAAAAGAAATAATCATGAGTCTATTTGAAGAAACTAGTGTTTCTCCTAAATCGGGGGAAGCAAACCATAAGAAGTTATCACTAATTGACTTCACCGGCGATTTCGATAAACTCACTGCGGTATTCAAAGAACATTACCCTATGACGTTTGTACGTACCAAAATGAATTGGCGCAAATTGATAAAGGAGACGTCCTAAAAATCTTGCTTACCGAAGGAGAACCTTTGGGAAATGTATCTCAAAGTACTACGGAGCAAGGCTTTAAGACACTCAATGCAGAACCGATAGAAGGTATCGTTTACCGCATAATAATTGAAAAATAATGAAGATTAAAAATGAAATAGTACAGGCTATTGCCAAGCAAGCACTACAGGAATTACCTCACGAATCATGCGGCTATGTGCTTGGAATAGATGGAGTGATTACTGCAAACTATGCTATGACAAATATAGACCATAGTTCAGAACATTTCTCGTTCGATCCAAAAGAACAGTTTGCAGCCATTCGGTATGCTAGGACGAACAGATTGGAAGTAATTGGCAATTGGCATAGTCATCCCTCTTCTCCTTCACGTCCCTCCGAAGAAGATATCCGACTAGCTTACGATCCAGAGATAGCTTATCTAATTTTATCCTTAGCAGCAGCGGAACCCGTGTTGAATGCTTTTCATATAGAAAACGGAAAGGTTACCAAATTGCCATTGGAAGTTATTTATTAACAACAAACAAATACATCCTATATGAATACTGCAACTGACATTATCTTGAAGAATGTAGAAATTCTGTCACGACATACCATTGACGAAGAGCAATATCTTCCGAGAAAGGAATATCATTTGCCTGCTATTGACTCTCTACGTGAGATTGTAGAATTAATAAAGGAGATTATCTTTCCCGGCTTTTTTGGAAAAAATCAAATTAACGAATGGACACGCCCCTACAATATTGGAGTGAATATAGAGAAACTACATTCTTTGTTGAGCCAGCAGATTAATTATGGACTTCATTTTTTTACCGATCAGACGAACGAAGTAACGAGTCTTTCTGAGTCTGAGCTTTCATTGACTTTCATCGATCGAATTCCTGAAATTAAACGTATCTTGTATACCGATATTAAGGCTATGTTCACTGGCGATCCGGCTGCAAAAAGTTATAGTGAGGTGATCTTTTGTTATCCGGCTATTCAAGCCATGATTCATTATCGAGTAGCTCATGAGTTACTTTTAATGGGCATTCCTATTATTCCCCGTATCATCACCGAGTTGGCTCACTCAGCTACCGGAATCGACATCCATCCGGGTGCACAGATCGGTGAATATTTTAGCATCGACCATGGAACGGGAGTCGTGATTGGAGAAACCTGTATTATTGGTAATCATGTTAGTTTATATCAAGGAGTTACACTAGGAGCACGTAGTTTTACGCTAGATGAACGAGGTAATCCAATGAATGTCCCTCGGCATCCAATTATTGAAGATCGTGTGGTGATTTATTCAAACTCAACTATTTTGGGACGAATTACTATTGGACATGATTCAACCATCGGAGGTAACATTTGGCAGACGAGCAATGTGCCTCCCCATTCTAGAATATTACAACGAAAAGCTATTTCTACCTCATTTACAGATGGACTAGGTATTTAAGAATCTGCGTCGCATTCCACTTTTCTCTTACATTAAGGAAGACATCTTAATTCGTTTAACCAAATATTTTGTTACAGAATAAATTGACCAATTAGCGATAGCAGTAATTTTAGTGTGAGAATTCACAGTAAAAGTCTTTTTTTATTTGTACCTTTGTCAAACTCAATCTCTGTAAAACTCAAAGATAAACAAGCATGCGACTATGGTCCATACATCCCAAATATCTTGACGCCAAAGGGTTAACAGCTTGTTGGCGGGAAGGGCTACTAGCTAGGAAAGTGTTACTAGGAGAGACTTCCGGCTATCAGCATCATCCACAGTTGCAACGATTTCGAGCGATGCCAAATCCCATTGAAGCGATCGAGAGTTACCTATATGCCATCCTAGAAGAGGCACAACAGCGGGGATATCATTTCGATGCCACCAAACTCAAAAACAAACGAACTTCAATACAAATAGCTGTAACAGATGGTCAACTCCACTATGAATGGAAACATCTAAAACAGAAACTCGAAACTCGAGCTCCCGAGTACTTGGCACGATTAGAACTTTCGAAAAAAGGCGAAATTACTGAAAGTAGAGATTTCATTTCACCACATCCTATCTTCTTTGCAATAGAAGGAGAAATAGAAAGTTGGGAACGAAATTATTAAAAAAATTGGAAGGAGAATAAATTATTTCCTCTGAACAACGCTCACATAGCGCACTAAACTCTTATTGTATCTTTTATTCGTACGCTTCTCCCAGTTATTATCGTATACACCCACTAATTTAGTCTGCACGGGTAAACCATGCAAAACAGAATCGGGCGCCAAACCACTGACTAACACAAAAGGCAGTTTTGAAAGTATCATTTCCCGATTCTTCACATTAAGCGGACGAATAATCCGATTACTCTCGTACACCAATTCAATACGCATATCTTCCTCTTCCACATAATAAAAAGGCAGATGCTGAACCTCTTTTACTATACGTACACCACGGATGCTACATCTTTTATCATTGATAAAAAGTTTGCTCACCGGAATAAAACAAAGACCTTCTACCAATATCATCACCGCAACAATACAAAAAAGAGGACACATAGGTTTTGACTCCGAGCGAAAAGTATAGTGATACAATGTTCCTGCCAAAAATAGACCAATCGCTGAAATAAGTACATATAGCCAAAGAGAAACATTACCCTCTTTATAAAACAGAAAATAAAGTCCAACTGGTAAAGCACACAAAATGACTAAAACAATCGAAATATTAATGCGATAAAAGATCTTCTCTTTACGAGGGATAAAACGAGTTGTCACAAAATAATAAAGAAAAAAAGCAATATTCAGTGCACCCGGAATTAGCAAAGGGAGCAAATAACGCGTTTTCTTTTCTGGAATCAACGAAAGTAGCACAAGCGCTGATAATGCCCATAGAACAGAAAATAGATACGCCTTTCTTATCTGTGTTTCTTTAAAACGTAGTTTCCAATAAGGCCAAACTAGAGACGTAATCCAAAAAAGCGCCCAGATGCCACTTTCGGCAGCAAATGCCCAATAATAGTACCATGGCCTTACATTATGGTTAGTCCAAGAAGAGGACTCCTTATTGGCCACATGCATACCCCAATCCTTTTGAAAGAGATAAATATAAGCAGGCCACCACAAACTTATTACAAGGA
>JAGPIY010000203.1 GCA_018054715.1 Bacteroidaceae bacterium | reverse complement strand
TGGAACGAAACATTTCGATTCGGAATTGAGTTCAAAACACCATGGGAATTGCTCAGTGCGGTAAGCACAGCACTTAAAGAAAAGGATACTATAGCACTCGATTCTCTTTTAAAAGAAGTCAAAACCAACTTCTATAGAATTCACAATAAAGATTATAGCCATTCCATCGATCGTAAAGTAGCCGAACAACTCATTCCGCTTTATCGGAAACTCCACAAAACGGGTAGTTTACCGGCATTCTACTCTACAATAGAAAATAAATACAAAGGTAATCTGCAAGCTTATCTAAGCGACCTATATATGCACAGCATCTTTTCTAATGAAGAGACATTGAAAAAGTTTCTAAAGAAGCCAAGTGAAAAAGCCATTAAGAACGACTTGGGAGCACAATATGCAGAAGCAATCTGGGAAAAGAGATTCGAGCTAGTTGAGAAGATGCGTAATATGGAAAGTGACTTTGGCCCATTGCATAAAATCTATGTACGTGGTTTAGGAGAAATGAACCATCTAACCCCACAATATCCGGATGCAAACTCAACCATGCGACTTACTTATGGAAACGTAGAAAAATATCAGCCACGTAATGCTGTAACTTACGACTATTACACTACACTCGAAGGAGTGATGGAAAAAGAAGATCAAAACGATCCTGAATTTATTGTACCCCAAGAATTGAAGAATTGCTTTCGGCAAAAGAACTACGGTAGATACGCACTAAAAGATGGGCGTCTTCCTTTGTGCTTTATCTCGAACAACGACATTACAGGAGGCAATTCCGGTTCTCCTGTGATAAACGGTCGCGGTGAATTAATCGGCTGTGCTTTCGATGGTAACTGGGAATCATTAAGTAGCAATATTCAGTTCGACCAAGATTTGCAACGCTGCATCAACGTCGACATTCGCTATATCCTTTTTGTCATTGATAAAATAGGTAACTGCCAACGACTTATCAAAGAGATGACATTAGTAGAATAAAATAATTATTTCTACTATCATTCTTCCACAAGAAAAAAGAGACTTTGCCAAATTAACAATGGCAAAGTCTCTTTTCAAGACATTATAAAAAACAATTAGGAATGATTACTTCTTAAAGTAGCGGTTATAAAGACCTTCAAAGCCCTTACCATGGCGAGCCTCATCTTTTGCCATTTCATGAACCGTATCATGAATTGCATCCCAACCTGCAGCCTTTGCATTAGTAGCAATGCGCTTCTTATCTGCACAAGCACCTGATTCTGCCAACATGCGTTTTTCAAGATTAGTTTTAGTATCCCATACTACGTCTCCCAAAAGTTCTGCAAATCGTGAAGCATGCTCAGCCTCTTCCCATGCAAAACGTTTGTAAGCTTCTGCAATTTCAGGATAACCTTCACGATCAGCCTGACGGCTCATAGCCAAATACATTCCAACCTCTGTACATTCACCCACAAAATGGTTGTTAAGATCCTGAATCATCTCAGGGCTGCTGTTTTTAGCCACCCCAATTACATGCTCATCAGCAAATGTAAGAGCGCCTTCTTGTTCTACAAGTTCCTCGAATTTGTCTGCGGAAACATTACATACCGGGCACTTTTCAGGTGCTGAATCTCCTTCGTGGATATAACCACATACTGTACATCTAAATTTTTTCATAATCTAAGTTTATATATCAATAAATTAATTAGTTTAACGAACCTACTTTATTCTCTTTAAGCAAACATTTTTTGCATATTCCATGATAATAGACTTGCGTCTCAAGCACCTGATGCCCTTCAATGGTTTCAACAGAATCATCTGCTGCATGCTTCGCCCCAAAAAGATCATAAACCTTTCCACACTTTTTACAAAGAAAATGTGCATGAGGACGCATATCAGCATCAAATCGTAAACGCTGTTCCTCTATCGTAAGCATTTGTGCAACACCTTTCTCCGCGAAAAGTCGCAAGGTATTATACACTGTTGTTTTTGACAGTGTTGGTATTTTAGGAGAAAGCCGAGTATATACCTCATCGACGGTAGGATGAGTACGATTCTGCAGCAAATCATCCAGCAACGCCATACGTTGCAAAGAGGGTTTTACTTGATGAGCTACTAGCAGCTCGTACGCATTGTTTTTTACCATAACTTGTAATGATTACATTTTTATATCGAGTGCAAAGTTAGGGCTTATTTTTTATTCTGCAAACTTTTTGGCATTTTTTTTCTCCTCAGTTGCGTTTTTTTTGTACCTTTGTCTCAGAAAGCCGATTGGCACCACTTTAAATACAAGAAAATGAATCATGGTTTTGTAAAAGTAGCCGCCGCAGTTCCTCGCGTCACTATAGCAAACTGTCGTGCAAATGCGAACCAAATAGAAAGCCTTATTGCCACAGCAGAAAGTAAAGGTGTTGAAATCATTGTATTACCAGAGCTCTGCCTCACCGGATATACTTGCGGCGATTTGTTTGGACAGCAGCTCTTGCTTACCGAAGCCGAACTGGCTCTCATGCAAATTATAAATGATACCCGTCAGCTAGACATCATTAGTATTATAGGTATACCGGTAGTGCAAAACAGCACTCTCTTTAATTGCGCAGCAGTAATTCAGCATGGCAAAATTATGGGAATTGTCCCTAAAACATATCTTCCTAATTATAAAGAATTTTACGAGCAACGCTGGTTCACTTCTTCACGCGAACAAGTAAGTGACAGCATACGCCTTTGCGGACAAGTAGCACCGATGGGTGCCAATCTAATTTTTAGCACCTCAGTAGTTAACTTTGGGGTCGAAATTTGCGAAGATGTGTGGGCCGCAATTCCTCCAAGTTCCAATCTCTCCTTACAAGGGGCACAGCTTATCTTCAACTTATCTGCGAGCGACGATCTGATTGGCAAATACGCTTATTTAAAAGGATTGCTTTCTCAACAATCAGCACGATGTTTAGGAGGTTACATTTATGCTTCGTGCGGATTCGGTGAAAGCACAACCGACTTAGTGTTCAGTGGAAAAGGCCTCATCTTTGAAAATGGGAAACTATTAGCCGAAAGTGAGCGATTCTCAATGGATGAACAACTTATTATTAGCGAAATTGATATTGAGAAGTTGGAGACTGAAAGACGAGTTAACAGTACCTTTGCCACAAATGCTGCTGAAAATAGAGCACAGCCCATTCGCCGTATAGTAATGGAATCGACTACCTCTCGCGAACTTCAACTAACACGCTCCTATAACCCACTTCCTTTTGTCCCAACCGGCTCTGCACTTGATGAAAACTGCGAAGAAGCTTTTGGCATTCAAGTAGCCGGTCTAGCTAAACGACTAGTGCACACGCACGCCCATAGTTCGGTTATCGGAATTAGTGGAGGACTCGATTCCACACTAGCTTTGCTCGTAACCGTACAAGCTTACGACCAATTAAATTGGCCAAGAGAGCAAATCATTGGAATTACAATGCCCGGATTCGGAACTACCGACCGCACCTATCAAAACGCAATCGAGCTAATAAAGAATCTAGGCATTACGCTCAAAGAAATATCCATCAAAGAAGCCGTGATTCAACACTTCAAGGATATCGGGCATGACATAAATATAC
>JAGPIY010000202.1 GCA_018054715.1 Bacteroidaceae bacterium | reverse complement strand
TATTGAGTTTAGCATTTCTCATAACCGGAGCCGGCGCGTATATTTATTACTCCCACCATCGTCGCAAAGAGCGGGAGCGAGATTTGCAAGCTGAAGCATTGCGGCTAAATCAAGAAAATGAGATGCTCAAGCAAGCCGAAGAGCTTCAACGATTGCGGAGAAACGAAGCCGAGCTATCAGTAAAACAGGCTGAAGTACTCCAACAACAAGCCGAGTTACGTGAGAAAGAAGCAATGCAGCGTGAGTCTCTATTTCGTCGTATGAGTGCCATTCATAAGATTCCTTCTTTAGGAAAGGAAGGAGAGTGTCAAGGCAAGATTTTGCTTACCGACTTCGATTGGGAAGAAATTCGCCAAACAGTCGACGAAGGATATTATGGCTTCACCCGCCGCTTACAAAAAGATTTTGAGGAACTAACCCTTAGCGATCTTCATTTTTGTTGTCTGTTAAAAATTAATGTCAGCTTGCAAGACCTCAGCGATATTTATTGCATTAGTAAAACCAGCATCAGCAAGAAAAAATTCCGTTTGAAACGTGATAAATTTCATCTTGAAGAGTCGGACTTGTCGCTCGACGATTTTCTTCGAGCATACTAATTACTAATCGATGTAATACTGTTCAGTGCAAGTAGTATTCTACCGTTACTCTAAAAAACGCCTAAAATTTTGCTCTTATCATCAGAATGTTGTATCTTTGTCCCCATAAAAAATGAGAAATCGATGAACTTTGTAGAAGAAATTAGATGGCGTGGTATGTTGCATGACATCATGCCGGGAACTGAAGAGCTGTTATTGAAAGAGCAAGTAGCAGGCTATGTAGGTATTGATCCTACGGCCGATTCATTGCATATTGGGCATCTTTGCGGTGTAATGATGTTGCGTCATTTTCAACGTTGTGGACATAAACCTATTGCCTTGATAGGAGGAGCTACCGGCATGATCGGAGACCCTTCAGGCAAGAGTGCAGAGCGTAACTTGTTGGACGAAGAAACTCTTCTCCACAACCAAGCTTGCATCAAAGCCCAGTTAGAGAAGTTCCTCGATTTTGAGAGTGGAGCCTCCAATAGCGCTGAACTAGTGAACAACTACGATTGGATGAAAAACTTCACCTTTCTTGATTTTGCACGAACGGTAGGCAAGCACATCACCGTGAATTATATGATGGCAAAAGATAGTGTGAAACGTCGCCTTAATGGGGATGCTCGTGATGGTCTTTCGTTCACTGAATTTACCTATCAATTGTTACAGGGCTACGATTATCTTCATCTAAGTGAGACCAGAGGCTGTAAACTTCAGATGGGAGGCTCTGATCAGTGGGGCAATATTACTACCGGTACTGAATTAATTCGTCGTACCAACGGAGGTGAGTGCTATGCATTAACTTGCCCTCTTATCACGAAAGCCGATGGAGGTAAATTTGGTAAAACCGAAAGTGGCAACATTTGGCTCGACAAGCGCTATACCTCACCTTATAAATTCTATCAATTCTGGTTGAATGTGAGTGATGCTGATGCAGCTCGCTATATTAAGATATTTACTTCTATAGAAAAGGCTGAGATAGAGGCACTGATTGCTGAGCATGAGCAGGCTCCACATCTTCGTTTACTGCAAAAACGTTTAGCGGAAGAAGTTACTGTAATGGTACACAGTCGTGAAGATTATGATGCTGCTGTAGAAGCGAGTGGAATCTTATTTGGTAATGCCACTAGTGAAGCACTTCATAAGCTTGATGAAGCTACTCTTTTAGCAGTTTTTGAAGGAGTTCCTCAATTTGAAATTAGTCTAAAGCTACTTGAAATAGGCGTAAAAGCCATTGATCTGCTTACCGAAAATGCCGCCGTATTTCCCAGTAAAGGTGAAATGCGAAAGATGGTACAAGGCGGAGGCGTGCAAGTGAATAAAGAAAAACTGGCAGATGCTGAGCGACTAATCAATACAGCCGATTTATTGAATGGGAAATACCTTTTAGCACAACGTGGAAAGAAAAACTACTTTTTATTGATGGCTAAATAGAGATAGTGACGATAAAAGTCCTAAAAAAAGCAAAAATATTTGGAGGTTTCAGCAAAGAGTCGTATCTTTGCACCGCTTTCGAGAGAAAGTAAATAGAGTAAGTCTCATGGTGTAATGGTAGCACAACAGTTTTTGGTACTGTTTGTCTAAGTTCGAATCTTGGTGAGACTGCATACTCGATAACCCCTTTCTTTTAGAAACATAAAGCCCTTGCTACTGCGAAGTTGTAAGGGATTTTTTTATGAACAATATGAATCAATTTTCCGGCTTTTTATATGCCCTCTTTTCAAGTGCTGCTTTCGGCTTTATTCCGCTGTTTGTAGTTCCTCTCCAACAGAAAGGAATGGATACAGTTAGTATCGTATTCTATCGGTTGCTCTTTAGTGTGTTGGCTACTATGCTGCTGTTACTGTTGCGAAGGAAATCATTGCGAGTAACTTGTCGTCAACTTCTACTTTTTGCTTGCCTATCCTCTTTCTATGCTGTCAGTGCACTGTTTCTATTGGCCTCTTATCAATACATTCCAAGTGGTGTCGCTACTACCATTCATTTTCTTTATCCTGCTTTTGTGATTCTTATTTCAGCATTGCTTTTTAAAGAATATATTACTCGCGTAACATTGGTTCTTGTGCTTTTCAGCCTTGTGGGCGTTTCGTTGCTTAGTCTCAGTGGCGTGGAAGGAACAGTCAGTCCGCTAGGCCTTTTTATGGTACTCCTTACTGTCTTCTCTTATGCTACCTATCTTGTTATTTTTCAACGTTCCACAGTTAAAGAAGTCGATAGTCTTGTCAGCACTTTTTGGATTTTGCTTTTTACGTTGTTATGGTGTTTCATCGTTGTAATGGTTGTTCAGGGACAGTTGTCTTCGATTTCTAGTTTTCAAGATGCTGCAAATTTAGCTTTGCTAGGTATTGTACCCACACTTGTTTCCAATCTTTGTCTTATTTTAGCCATTCGGCGAATTGGTAGTACTTATAGTGCCATGTTAGGGAGTATGGAACCTGTAACTGCAGTTACTCTTGGAGTTTTATTCCTTCATGAACATCTTGCCATCTTGCAATGTTTAGGAGCTGCTCTTGTACTTATTTCTATTGCCCTTATCATATTAAGTCAGGCTTTTGCCCATAATTCCTTTTGGAGAGCGAATGGTTAAATAACAATAAAAAGATTAAATAGCTGCTTGTTGCTGTAAATAAATACTTATATTTGCGATCAATATTCGTCTGTATAGACTTTGCCAAATCTACATACTTAACTACATAAGCCTTTAATATAACCATGAATAAGGTTTTTCTCGGAATTCTTTACTTATTGTATCTTTCTTGTATTAAATTATTAAGAAAGAAAAAAGTCTTGCTCTTTTCCTTTTAGAGACTGATGTAGAACCCAATTTACGAATAGACTATTAACTAAACTATTTTTTAAACATGAAAAACAAACTACTTCTTTTTTTAGCGGCCTTAGCTGCTAGTGCTGGTTTCTCGGTAGGAGTTCAGGCACAAACAACAGATGTGACGGATGCATATATTACAAATCCTTCGTT
>JAGPIY010000201.1 GCA_018054715.1 Bacteroidaceae bacterium | reverse complement strand
CCGAAAGTCATTTGGGTGAGATCGTTTGTTCCAAAAGAAAAATATTCGGCACTACTGGCAATTCGGTCGGCTGTAAGAGCTGCACGAGGCACTTCAATCATGGTGCCTACTTTGAATTCAATTTCAACTCCTTCTTCTTTAAAGAGCTCGGCGGCTGTTCTTCGTATAATTTCTTCTTGGTTTTTGAATTCGAAGATAATACCGATGAGTGGTACCATAATTTCGGGACGAGGATCTTTACCTGCTTTCTTTAGTTCGATTGCGGCACCTAAGATGGCACGCGTCTGCATATCGGTAATCTCCGGATAGGTATTACCCAAACGGCAACCACGATGTCCGAGCATCGGATTATTCTCTGAAAGACTGTCTACACGCTGATGAATGTATTCTGAGGTTACATCCATTGCTTTGGCCATCTCTTCCTGTCCTTTTATATCGTGAGGAACGAACTCATGCAAAGGAGGATCGAGCAGGCGTATATTTACCGGGCATCCATCCATTGCTTCGAAGATGCCTTTAAAGTCGGCTTTCTGATAAGGGAGTAATTTAGCCAATGCCTTTTTGCGCCCTTCTACATTGTTGGCGAGAATCATTTCGCGCATGGCAACAATCTTTTCAGCTTCGAAGAACATGTGTTCTGTACGACAGAGTCCAATACCTACTGCTCCGAATTTTCGAGCAACAATAGCGTCATGAGGAGTATCTGCGTTGGTTCGTACTACCATCTTCGTATATTTGTTACAAAGTTCCATTAGTTCGGCAAAGTCGCCTGAAACTTCTGCAGCCTGAGTTTTTATTTCTCCTTTGTATACTACTCCTGTAGTACCATTTAGAGAAATGTAATCACCTTCTTTGAATATTTCATCACCGATTTTGACAGTGCGATTTTTATAATCTATCACTAGTGCACCTGCTCCTGAAATGCAGCATTTTCCCATTCCTCGTGCTACTACTGCGGCGTGTGAGGTCATGCCTCCACGAGCGGTAAGTATGCCTTGTGCAACGGCCATGCCGGCTAAATCTTCCGGACTGGTTTCAACGCGTACCATTACCACCTTGCGGTTTAGGGCAGCCCATTCAGCTGCATCATCGGCAAAGAAAACTATTTGTCCGGTGGCAGCACCCGGTGAAGCGGGTAATCCGTGAGCAATAGCAGGAGCTAACTTCAATGCTTTTTTATCGAAGACAGGATGCAAAAGTTCATCGAGTTTGTTTGGTTCGCATCGCATAATTGCAGTTTTCTCGTCGATAATTCCTTGATGAAGCAAGTCCGTTGCAATTTTTACCATGGCAGCACCGGTACGTTTACCGTTGCGAGTTTGTAGGAACCAAAGTTTACCTTCTTGTACGGTAAATTCCATATCCTGCATATCCCGATAATGATTTTCTAATTTGTTTTGAAGGGCATCTAGTTCTTGGTAAATTGATGGCATAGCTTCTTCCATTGAAGGATATTTTGCTGCACGTTCGAGTTCGGAAACTTGTGCCAATTCGGCCCATCGCTGTGAACCGATTTTTGTAATTTGTTGAGGGGTACGGATACCTGCTACCACATCTTCTCCTTGTGCATTGATGAGCCACTCTCCATTGAAAAGGTTTTCACCGGTTGCTGCATCGCGACTAAAGCAAACGCCTGTAGCTGAGGTATTTCCCATATTGCCGAATACCATTGCTTGTACGCTGACTGCAGTACCCCATTCTGCGGGTATTCCTTCCATTTTACGATAAAGGATGGCGCGGTCGTTCATCCAGCTGTTGAATACAGCACAAACGGCTCCCCACAGTTGTTCGTAAGCGCAAGTAGGAAAATCTTTCCCGGTACGTTCTTTTACGGCGACCTTAAACTGTGTCACTAGTTTCTTTAAATCATCTACTTCTAGCTCATTATCTAGCTTTACGCCCTTTTCGGCCTTTATATTTTCAAGAATTTCTTCAAAAGGATCTGTGTCTTCTTTATTGATAGGTTTCATGCCGAGTACGACATCACCGTACATTTGTACAAAACGGCGATAACTGTCCCATGCAAAGCGGGCGTTTCCTGTTTTACGAGTCAACCCTTCTACTACCTCATCGTTCAAACCTAAATTTAAAATAGTATCCATCATGCCCGGCATCGAAGCCCGCGCACCTGAACGAACTGAAACTAAAAGAGGATTTTCCACATCGCCAAATTTGCTATTCATAAGAGTCTCTATATGAGCAACGGCTGCTTCTACTTCTTTTTTCAGGAGGAGAACTACTTCTTCTTGCCCGATGGCGTAAAACTCGTTGCATACTTCGGTGGTAATCGTAAAGCCCGGAGGTACGGGTACGCCGATGAGATTCATCTCTGCCAAATTTGCGCCTTTACCTCCAAGGAGATTTTTTAGGTCTGCACTGCCTTCTGCTTTTCCATTGCCGAACGTATAAACTCTTTTTTTCTGTTCCATGGTATTGATTAATTTAAACGTTTATTGGTATTTGTTTTAATTAGTTGAGACTTTTTAGTCACGATTTAAGCCATTCTGACTTAAATCGCGGTTACAAACCTACAAAAATACTTTAAAGAATGCAACTGTTTCAACATTTATTTTTTTAACGATAATCATTTTCTTATTTTTATGTGTTTTATATCATTAAAATAAAAAGAAAAGTAGTATCTTTGCAAAGTAATAATTAAATTAGGTGAACAAGTGGGACGAACGAAAAAAGAACTACCCTTGCTGGAACAGGTAACCATTACTGACATAGCCGCTGAGGGGAAAGCCCTAGTAAAAGTGGATGAACTTGTTGTATTTGTGCCTTTTGTGGTACCGGGCGATGTATGCGATTTGCAAATAAAAAAGAAAAAACGTAGTTATGCAGAGGCAGAATGCGTAAAGATTCATCACTATTCGCCCTTGCGTGCTACGCCTTTTTGTGCACATTATGGTTTGTGCGGAGGCTGCAAGTGGCAAATTCTTCCTTATGAGGAACAACTTAGATATAAACAACAACAGATTCTTGATAATTTACAGCGTATAGGCAAAGTAGAATTGCCGGAGCTTCAACCTATTTTAGGTTCAGCTCGCCAAAAAGAATATCGTAATAAATTGGAATTTACCTTTGCCGACCGTCGATGGAGAACTTGGGAAGAGATGAAAAGCGGCAAAGAATTTGAGCATATTGAGGCTTTGGGCTTTCATATGCCAGGCTCTTTTGATAAAGTTTTAGCGATTGATCAATGTCATCTGATGGAAGACAAAAACAATCAGGTGCGTAATGCAATTCGCGATTATGGTTATGAACATGCTATTCCTTTTTATAATGCACATACCCAACTTGGACTGTTACGCAATTTGGTAATCCGTACTTCGAATACAGGAGAACTAATGGTGATACTCATTGCACAGATTGCAAGCGATGACGAGATGAAAATCCTTTTGGAGGTTATGCAATATGTAGCCGACCGTTTCCCTGAGATTACTTCGTTGCTTTATATTATTAATAATAAATGTAATGACTCGTATACTGATCTTGAGGTATGTACGTTCCGCGGACGCGACTATATGTCGGCCGAGATGGAGGGCTTAACGTTTAAAGT
>JAGPIY010000040.1 GCA_018054715.1 Bacteroidaceae bacterium | reverse complement strand
ATCACAAAATTTACAAGTAGACTGTTTTTGTCGGCTACCCTCCTCGGCTTTGTACTACCGGGGAAGATAATTGCTGCCGATGGTAATAAAAGTGTTAATGAGGCTGCTAATGAAAAGAGCGGGACTTCGGTGTTTCAGATAAATAATCCGGATTATTCGGTTAGTCCGCTTACGGGGATGACGCGTAAGCATTGGAAGGATGCGGATTTGTATCTGCTGAAGGGGGCTTTTAGCTATATTCACAGCATGAACGACCCGATGAAGTTTCCAAAACTGCCGGGGAAGAGTTATCCGCGTAACGAGGGACAAGTGCCTAGTGAGAAGCTGGAAGGACTGTGCCGTACGCTGTTTATGGCTACTCCGCTGTTAAAGGAGGATACGGGGTTGACGATTAACGGGATTCGGTTAGCCGAATATTATCGCCATCAGATTGTGGGATTGAGCGATCCGAAGTTTGCGAACTACGTGGCTCCACGGGCAAAGAACGGAGGGCCTAGTCAAATTCTGGTTGAATATGGGGCGTTGGCAATTTCTTTGTTTGCGATTCCTGAGGTGATCTGGGAACCGCTTTCACAGACTGAGAAGGATGCGTTGGCGGCTTCGATGTTGAGCTATGGCGACGGGCCTACGGTGTCGTCGAACTGGCGATTCTTCAACATCTTAATATTGAGTTTCTTTAAAAGTCAGGGATATGCGGTGAACGAGAAGTTGTTGAACCAATACCTTGAGCAGTCGTTGGCACAGTATCGTGGTGACGGATGGTACAATGATAGTCCGGCTTACGATTATTACAGCATGTGGGCGTTTCAGTTGTACGGGAAGCTATGGAGCCATTTCTACGGGGATAAGTATTTGCCGGAGGTGGCGAGTCGCTTTGAGGCGAACTTCCGCGATTTGAATAATGGCTACCCTTATCTGTTTAGCCGCGACGGGAAGATGATTATGTGGGGACGTAGCATTAGCTATCGTTTTGCTGCGATTGCTCCGCTGGCGTTTATGGGGACTGAGAATGACCCTAATATTAACTTGGGATGGATGCGACGCATTGCTTCGTCGACGATTTTGCAGTTTGTTGAGCATCCTGACTTCTTGAAGGATGATGGCATCCCTACCCTAGGCTTTTACGGTGCGTTTGAACCGGCTGTTCAAAACTACAGTTGCCGCGGCAGCGTGTTTTGGTTGGCGAAGGCGTTCCTTGGACTTTTATTGCCTGCTGATAATCCGTTCTGGACAGCGAAGGAGAATGAGGGTGCTTGGGATGAGTTTGAGAAGGATAAGGTGTACAACCGTTTTGCGAAGGGTTCGAATACATTGGTTACGGATTATCCGAATATCGGGGCTTCGGAGGTAAGAGCGTGGTGTCACGAGAAGGTGAAGGACGATTGGCAGGGATTCAGATCGACGGAGAACTACAATCGTTTGGCCTACAACAGTGCGTTTCTCTGGCAGGCGGATGGTGCTAATGGCGAGGTTGCGATGAATTATGTGGTAAAGAACAAAGATAATAAGTGGGAGGCGTTGCGTCTGTACGATTTCAAAAAGTTTGAAGAGGGCATTTATTACCGCGATGCGGTGCTGGAAACAAACGATAGTGTTCGATTTCAGTTGGCAGATATTCCTTTGGCGGACGGCATTCTACGCGTAGACAGAATGGTAGGTACGATGCCTTCGGAGATTAGATTGGGGCATTATGCGTTGCCTGAGTTTACTACTCCGATTAAAGAGGAAAGACGTAAGGTTAAGGGGCACGAGGTTCGTATTATAAACAACGGCAAGTACCAACTGGCTTTGGTGGCTCTCAACGGTTGGGAGGCTATGGAAACGCTGCATACGGAGGGTTTACACCCTGAGAGTAACAAGAGTGCGGTACTGAATGTGGCGGCTAAATATACGCCGAGAGCTCGCAACAAGGGGGTATATGCTACGTTGATGCTCTGGAAGAAGGCGGGAGAGGCGTTTACCGACAAGGAGTTGTTGCCTGTACGTAAGCTAAAAATATCACGCGACGGGAATGTGATTCGCGTGATATTTGCTGACGGTAGCTCGAAACAGATTGCTTTCTGAGAGAAGAAACAAATAAAGCGTTTTAGAAATTAAATGAAGCGAAGCAGCCTTTGGGAGGTTTGCTTCGCTTTTATTTTGAAGAGGTTGATTGGTTGGATATTGATGCCGATAAAAAGATAAATCAATAAACAATACGCTCCCAAAAGAAAAAACGGGAAGACAAATAAATGTCTTCCCGTTTCCCTATAAATAGTTGGTGCGTAGATTAATAACGTCTTCTGTTAAATCCACCGCCGTTTCCACCGCGGCTACCACCATCATTGCTTCTTTCTACTCTTGGACGAGCAACGTTTACGCTGATTGTCTTTCCTTCGAAATCAACTCCGTTCAATTCGTCGATTGCTTTTTGACCTTCTGCGTCGTTAGGCATTTCAACAAAACCGAAACCACGTGAGCGGCCAGTTTCTCTGTCTGTAATGATGTTAGCTGAGCTAACTTCTCCTAGTTCTGCGAATAGATTCTGCAAGCTATCACTAGATGTGTTATAGCTTAAATTTGATACATAAATGTTCATTTTGTTTTTTTGTTTTTAATTATTAACTATTTGGTTATTCCTTATTTAACGAGGGTGACGTTCACGGCATTCATGCCTTTCTGGCCACGCTCTAAATCAAAATTGACCGTATTTCCTTCTGCAATAGATGCCGGAGCATTATTGATGTGGAAGAAATATTTTTCCATACTGTCGATATCTTTGATAAAGCCAAAGCCTTTATCAGAGTTGAAGTATTCTACGCGACCTTTCATCACGACTTCTTCTACTTCTTCCTGTTTTGGAGTAGAAACCGCTATGCTTTCTATATCTACCTTCTGCTTTTTTAAAGGATCGGGCGGTGTGTCGCAAAGACGACCGTTTTCATCCACATAGGCAATCATATCATCAAGCGATCCACTTCCAGCATTGGCTTTGTGATTCTCTTTACGTTTTTGCTTTTCCAGCTTTTTGCTCTGTTTTTTCTTTTCTAACTCTTTCTTATTCAATAAAATGGACTTATTAATTAATTAATATATGTTTTAGCTGTCTTTTTCTTGGGCGATAGTAAACTCATTTTTAAGTTTAGTTATCACCTCTTTTACACTGCTAATTTTTTCGGCTAAAAATGCATTGGCTCCGGCAAAAGTGTAACCTTTGTCCATGTTTCCTTTGGCTGCATTATAAAGGGCTTTGATGATGCAATATGGACTCTTGGTATAGTCGCAGGTTTTGATGCAGTGGTACGGACAACCTTTTGGCTTTTCGTTACTGCTATTTACACTACGAATAAATGGGCCATCGAATGCACGTCCCGGCATACCTACCGGACTTTGAATGATCATCGTATCTTTTTCAGACGAATCGATGTATACTTGCTTAAATGCAAGAGATGCATCGCATTCGTAGGTAGGTACGAAAAGACTTCCCAGCTGTACTCCTTTTGCTCCTAACTCTATGAAACGAAGCATGTCTTCGCCTGTAGAGATGCCTCCGGCAGCAATTACGGGGATATTTTTCTTGTCACCATATTGTGCTGCTATGGCTACTACTTCGGGAATCAGATGCTCTAATGAGTAATGGTCGTCTTCGATCTGCTCTTTTTTAAATCCGAGATGTCCGCCTGCTTTAGGGCCTTCTACGACAATCGCATCGGGCAGATAGTTGTAATTGGACAACCATTTCTCACAAATCACCTTTGCTGCACGCGCAGAAGAGACGATAGGTACCAGAAAGGTCTTGCTATCGGCGGTCAAATAGGAGGGTAAATCGAGTGGTAAACCTGCACCTGCAAAGATTATATCTGCTTTTTCGGCGATGGTGGTGCGTGCCATATCAGCGAAGTTCGACAAAGCGACCATGATGTTCACTCCTACGATGCCTTTGGTTTTTTCGCGGGCTTTGCGGAGTTCCTCTTTTAGTCCCCAGATACTATTTTTTAGATAATCAGACGGGCTCTGCTTGTATAGTAAACCCAATCCTGCACAGGATATTACACCTATTCCGCCCTCATTGGCTACTGCTGAAGCTAAACCTGAAAGCGAAACACCGACACCCATGCCACCTTGAATAATAGGCAGTCTGATTTCTTTATTTCCAATAAAAAATGATTTCATCATATTTACAAAAGTGCGCCACGACAAATTGTATATCACACTTTCGCGACCGTTGTTCTAAACAAGAAAGCTGTTTAAAGGTCAATTTTAGCAATGAGAGATCCACCATAAGGAGCGGAACAGAGCATTGTTGAGAAGGAGTCAATATAAACTTGATTGTTCAGGGTGCAAAGATACAAAATTAATTTGGATTATTTCAATTTATGACCAAATATAAATTAAAGAAATGCTTATTTTTTTTTATTCTTAAAAAAATGGAGCTTCTTTCATAAGAAACTCCATTCTAAAATATGAAAAAATTCTACCGGAAAAATACCATTAAGCAGTACGCTTTATATAAGCTATTATTTCGCCACGAGTAACACGAGCTCCTTGTTTTGCACATATTTCTACTACTTTACCACCTAGAGCGGATAAGCAGGGCGTAATGCCTCCATTGGCGTTTTCAATGTAGCAGAAGTGTTCGCCTTCGCTGAACTGCTGACCGATATAGGGTTCGATGGAGCGTTTGACTTCGGAGCTTCCTCCACATTCCCAAAGTAAGATGCCACTCTCTAATGCTACTACGGCATCGGCTTTGGCATGTTTCATCTCGGATATCTCGGAAGGTGTAAGGCCGGCATTCTCGGTTTTATCTTGAGCGGCTTGCAAATCTACTAGGAAACGTTTCTTGGCTTTGCCGTCTTTGTAATCGCGATACTGGGTTTCGTGCATAGCAAATTCGAAGAGTTCTTCTTGATCGGGACCTTCCTCCCAATTGTTCTCTTTCATCTCGGCACGGTATTTCTCTAAATTGTCGGGATAGTTGGCTTGAGGATCGGTGGTGAAGAATTCTTTGCCTTTCTCTTTGGCCAACTCAATGAGTTCGGGAGCGAGTTCTCCGGGGAGCTTACCGCTCTTGCCGAGTATCATGCCCCACATGTTATCGTCCATCACTGAGAAGCGTGGATTGCCTTGTGCTTCGGCTAGCAAATTCATCAAGGCGATGTTCTTTACATACTGACTAAATGGAGTTACCAAGGGAGGATAACCCACACGAGGCCAGATATAGGCTACTTCGTCGAAAAGCTTGACAAGGAGTTCATCTTCGCTATAAGGAGCTTCGCCGTTGTTTTTACGGATAAGGTTGATGCCCGACATAACGCCTTTCAGATCGGCCATCATAGAGCCCATCATACCACCGGGGAGTCCGGAGCCAAGGAGTAACGACGACATGAGTTTATTGTTCGGATCCATAAAGTAGCCGAGGAAATCGTCGATAAAGCTTTGTGTAAGGGTACGTGCCTTCATGTAAGCCTTCATATTGATTTCGGGTACATCGAACCCTTCATTCTTCAACATACTTTGTACGGAGATCACATCGGGGTGTACCTTACCCCACGACAATGGTTCCATAGCACAATCGATGATGTCGGCGCCATTGTTGCAGACTTCGAGAATGGAAGCCATGGAAAGTCCGGGACCGCTATGTCCGTGATATTGTATCAAGATGTCGGGATGGCTGGTGCGGATACGCTTGGTAAGTCCACCCAGCAAAGCAGGCTGCCCTATTCCTGCCATATCTTTTAAGCAGATTTCCTGTGCACCGGCTTCAATAAGTTCATCGGCAATACGTGCATAGTAGTCGATGGTGTGAATAGGAGAATTGGTGATGCAAAGGGTAGCCTGTGCAGTCATGCCTGCTTCGATAGCATACTTTATACTAGGTATGATGTTACGAGTGTCGTTCAGTCCACAAAAGATGCGGGTGATATCGACACCTTGTGCATGCTTCACCTTATACATTAGTCGGCGAAGATCGGATGGACAGGGGAACATACGGAGTCCGTTCAGTCCACGATCGAGCATGTGTGTTTTGATGCCTGCCTCATTAAAAGGCTTTGTAAAAGCACGGACTGATGCATTCGGGTTATCTCCACATAGAAGATTTACCTGTTCGAAAGCACCACCATTCGTTTCTACACGGGCAAAACAGTCCATTTCAATAATTAAAGGAGCAATTTGCTCCAACTGTTCTTTCCGAGGCTGGTACTTGCCTGAAGATTGAAACATGTCTCGATAAACGAGACTGAATTGAATTTTCTTTTTCATTGACATCATGATATATTTTATAATAATAATCTATCGAAGTAATATACTTTTGTTTAGTACATTCCGTCTATATTACTACTTACGGAATCACAATCGGTAAAAGGAAATCACTCTGCAAATGTACAAATTAAAATGTTAATTCCAAATAAATTCCGCATTTTTATTATATGATTTTAAACATCTTATTATTATTTCAATATTCTTCGGCAGGCATATCACGAAGTTGAGCTTTGGTAAAAACAGGGCCGTCCTTGCAAACGTACAATTTACCTACGTTGCAACGCCCGCATTTGCCTACGCCACACTTCATCCGATTCTCTAAGGTGGTGTAGATATTTTCGTCTTTAAAGCCTAATTTTTCGAGCACAGGAAAGGTAAACTTGATCATAATGGGAGGGCCACACACTATGGCGATGGTGTTTTCAGGCGAAGGAGCTGCCTTCTCGAGCACGGTAGGTACGAAACCTATCTCGCCTTTCCAGTCGGGTGTTTCACCTCCGGGATCAACGGTAGCAACGAGGGTTACATCAGGACGTTCTCCCCACTCTTTGAGTTCGTCTTTATACACAAGGTCGTCGACGGATTTGGCACCATAAACGATGGTGATGTCTTTGAAGTTCTCGCGGGTGTCGAGTGCATTACAGATGACGCAGCGCATAGGCGGTAAGGCGATGCCTCCGGCTACAAAGACGAGGTTCTTGCCTTTCCACTCATCCATCGGGAAGGTATTACCGAAGGGGCCGCGAAAGCCCATGGTCTGACCTTCTTCTAAAGAGGCTAAGCCGGAGGTTACTCGACCGGCAGCACGAAAGGTGCATTCGATATAGCCTTTACGCGTAGGCGAAGAGGCGATACAGAAGGTAGATTCGCCTTCGCCAAAATCGGAATATTCGCCAAACTGACCGGCTTTGAAAGTGAATGCTTTCTCAGCTTCGGGGTCTTGAAAGTGGAGTTGGAAGGTTTTTACACCGGGAGCTTCTTCGGTGATCTTGGCTATCTTCATAAGATAAGGAAGATAGATATTTTGTTTTTCCATGAAGGTTGTTTTACGAAAGAGGTTATTTTACAAGAGAGGTTAAATGCTCGCGAATGTTCATATCCACCGGACAGGCACGCGAACATCGACCGCAGCCGGTACACCCAAAGACGTTGATACGATCGGGCATGTAGGAAAATTTATGAAGGATGCGCTGACGCCAACGTTGACTCTGCACGGCTCTTGGGTTATGCCCTGAGGTGTGCTGGGTGAAGAGGGAGAATCCACAGGAGTCCCAACAACGGATGCGTTGACCTTCGGAACCTTTAGGGTTCTCTTGGATGTCGAAACAGGCGCAGGTGGGGCATACGAAGGCGCAGGCTCCACAGCCTAGGCAGCGTTCGGATTGTTTCTTCCATATATCGGAGTCGAAGGCGTCTTTGAGTTTATTGCGAATCTCATCGAGTTGGAAGTAGATAGGTACATCGGCCAAATACTTGGCTTTATCTTCATCTTCTTTCGGGGCTTCGAAGCTTTCGGCAGAAAGTTGTACGAGGGCTTCACCTTTTGGGGTGAGGATTTCTACCAACGCTCCACCATCGGGCAGCGAGGTGAGCTGAATGTCGCTGCCTGTGGTTTCGCCGGGACCTCCTTGTACGGAGGTGCAGAAACAAAAGGAATCGGCATGCGAGCAACTAAAGCTGACGAGGGTGGTTTTCTCTAGGTGGGTTTTATAAAGTATATCTTCGTACCCTTCGTTGAAGATTTGACTCAATGGTATGAATCCGGCAGCATCGCAAGGGTGAATTTTCCATACAACGGTTTCGGGAACGGTGGCGGGATCGAAATCATTGAGCGTGGTTATGCCGTTTTTCTTTTGATAAGAGAACAGTACTTCGGCACGCGGAAAGACGGTCGATTTGGCCGACTGGGTAGTTTGTATGTAGTCGTCGGCTACCTCATCGAGCGAACGAACGGGTTTAAAGTCGACTTTTTCGTTATTTCGGACGGGGGCGTACACGCGTTTTCCATCGGCTAGCAAGGCATTGAACCAACGGCTCAGCCCTTCCTTACTTATATATCGTTTCTCCATGAGGTATTAATGTATGAAGTTTTCTTTATCGTCGGGCTTGAAGGTGGAAAGTGCGTTTCCATCTTGCATGGCCTGACCGGGTACATAACCGAATTCTTCGCTCAGATCTTGCAGCATTTTCTTCGACAAGTAGTCTACGGGGATGCCTACGGGACAAGCTCTTCCACAGGCTCCACAACCGATACAGCGACCTACAAGGTGCATCACTCGGTTGATTTGCCACTCCATATTGGGCAGGGGACTAGGCCACGGACTGATCCATTGCGGGCGGTTGACTTCGGTAATACAACGGGTGCAATAGCACATCGGGCAGGCTGCACGACAGGCATAGCATTTGATGCAACGCGAGAATTCATTGATCCAATATTTCCAACGTTCTTCACGGGTCATGGCACTGAGCTTCTCGTCGAGGGTTTTTTCGGTATCCGACAATTCATACGGAACTTCGGAAAGATAGCTCCGAATCTCTTCTAACGTAGTAAAGGTTTTTATTTCTTGTTCAGCGGTGAGGGTGAGTATGGTCAGGTTCTCCAATTGAAGCTGATTCTCGGCAGTCAGTTGCGCGATGGCTCGTAAAGTGGAGGTGATGGCAAACACGGCTACTCTACCCTTCCCCATGAGTTCGGGTTTAGTGAGATAAACGGCAAGATTAGCGGTACAACGCTCATCGAGCACAAGGTGTTGGGCTTCTTCGGCCTGACGACAGAAGAACGGACGAGGCTCTCTACCTCCTTCTTCGTAACCGAGCACGAGTGTATGGCCTTCTTGTAATAAGGCGACTGCTTTTTCTGCTATTTTATTCATGACTGGCCTCCATTTCTAGCTGTTTTGCTACGTTTTGATATTCAGTATACGGTCCAAATCGACGTATGTCGGCGACAGTGCTATTGACAAGATCAGCCCATTTGGCTCCTTCAGCGGCTGAAACCCACGAGTAGCGAACACGACGAACATCGATACCCACGATTTCTAATAAGTTACGAAGAGCCATCCAACGACGACGGGCATGGAAGTTACCGGAGGTGTAGTGGCAGTCGTTGGGATGACAACCGGATACAATGATGCCGTCTGCTCCACCGGCAAAGGCTTTGAGCAATAGCATGAAATCGATTCGTCCGGTACATGGGAATCGCACTATCTTTACGTTGGTGGCGTATTTTAAGCGACTGGTACCTGTTAAGTCTGCACCGGCATAGGTGCACCAGTTACAAACAAAGGCTACTATATGGGGCTCGAACTCAGTATTCTGATCCATTTCTTCTCTTTTTTAATTGTTGAACAACGACATTACTTCGGCATACATCTCTTCATTGGAGTATCCTTGGATGTCGATGGATTTGGAACGGCAGAAGGCTACGCAGGTGCCACATCCCTGGCAGAGGCCGGGGTTTACTTTGGCTACAACTTTCAGCACTTCTCCATTGCGGTTTTTTATTTCTTCGCGCTCTATTGCGTGGTAAGGGCAGGCAGTTTCACACATAAAACAGCCTACACAGGTGCTAAAAGAAGGAGGTCCACTCCGATTGACTACGGCTATAAGCGGTTCGCGTATAAGTTGGGCTTGTGAGAACAAGGCAGCGACTTTTACTGCTGCTCCAGAGGCAGTACCTACGGTATCGGGAATGTCTTTGGGAGCTTGACAGGCTCCGGCAAGGAAGATTCCTGCAGTGTTGGTCTCTACAGGTTTCAACTTCGGATGGGCTTCTGCAAAAAACTTATAAGGATCGTACGAGATGTGCATCTTCTGTGCCAGTTGTTCCGCTCCTTGGTTGGAAACACCCGCAGTAGCGAGTACTACCATATCGGCTTCAATCTCTACTTGCGCACCGGCAAGCAAGGTGTCTACACCTTTAACAATGAGCTTTCCATTCTTCTCGTACACACGGGCTACGCGTCCACGTACATAGTTTACCCCATCTTCTTCAATAGCTCTACGCACAAACTCTTCGTAGTTTTTGCCACCGGCACGGATGTCCATATAGAATACGTACGACTCGCCTTTATGCACTTTGTGCTGATAAAGCATGGCATGTTTAGCGGTGTACATGCAACAAATTTTGGAGCAGTATGGAATTCCTTTGGCAGGATCTCTAGAACCCGCGCAAGCAATGAAAACGATCTTCTTAGGGATCTGTCCATCGGAGGGTCGACGAATCTCACCAAGTGTGGGACCGGAAGCGGAAGCTAAACGCTCAAACTGCAAACCGGTGATGACATCTTTATATTTGCCATATCCGTATTCGGGGAAGAAGTCGGTGCCTAAAACGTTGAAGCCGGTGGTTACTACAATGGCACCTACTGCTTCAGTGATCAGTTCATCGGGTTTATCGAATTCGATGGCACCCGTAGGGCAGTTCTTCTGGCATACCTGACATTTCCCTTTCTGGTAGTAATTACAATGTTCCTTATCGATAACGGGCTTATTGGGCACGGCTTGCGGAAACGGTACATAGATGGCAGTGCGTGTACCCAACCCTGCATTGAACTCACTGGAAATCTTCTTCTGCGGACATTTGCTAGAACAGATGCCACAAGCAGTACAGAGTTTAGGATCTACACTTTTTGCCTTCAACCGGATGGTTGCTTGAAAGTTTCCGATAGAGCCCTCTACCTTTTCCAGTTCAGCATAAGTATATAAGGTGATATTAGGATGCTGAGCAACTTCCACCATACGAGGGGTAAGAATACATTGAGAACAGTCGAGCGTGGGAAAAGTTTCCGATAGCTGCGACATATGTCCACCAATGGAAGGATCCTTTTCAATAAGGATAACTTGATGCCCACAGTTGGCAATATCTAAGCTGGCCTGAATACCCGCAATACCTCCTCCTATAACTAATGCTTTCTTTGTAATGGGCACTTGTATGGAGGTAAGAGGCTTGTTCTTTTTAACTTTCTCAACCAACATATTCACCAGACTGATGGCTTTCTCGGTAGTGGCTTCACCCTTTTCGTGCACCCACGAACAATGTTCGCGAAGATTGGCTACTTCGCACATATACGGATTCAGACCAGCTTCTGCACAAGCTTTTCGAAAAGTAACTTCATGCATTCGAGGAGAACAAGAACCTACGACAACGCCGGTAAGGTGATGCGTTTTAATAGCTTCTTTTATCAACGTTTGTCCCGGGTCGGAACACATATATTTGTAGTCGGTGCTATATGCTACACCTTCTACTTTGCTCAATTCGGTAGCGACCTTTTCACAATCGACAGTACCACTGATGTTTTCACCACAGTGACAAATAAAGACTCCTATTTTTGACATCTTCTAGTTTCTAAATTAAACTGACAGGAACAAAATGACGCTCTAAGCCCAATGCTTCGGGCGAAAGGCCTAAAGCCAAACCGATAGCCTGAGTGATATAAAGCACCGGAACTTCGATATTCGCATTTAGGTACTTGTTAATCTCCGGACGACGCATGTCGAGGTTCGAGTGGCACATCGGACAAGCTACAATAATAGCCTTCGCACCACGGTCGGCAGCATCTTTTAAAAGATT
>JAGPIY010000200.1 GCA_018054715.1 Bacteroidaceae bacterium | reverse complement strand
GAAGAGCCGAAATTGCTTGGCATCAAGCTTAAAACCATTCTCGTGAAGCCACTCGGAATAAGCGGCATTGGCACGTTCGATGGTTCGGTACACAAATGCTGATAATTCGTATTGATAATTCAGGGGTAAAAAGTTCCCAAAAGCTCGTCTGTCCACAGTTAGCGTTAATTTGAATCGCATAATGTTTTTCTTATATTTTAAGTACTATAATTTATGAAATATTTATTTAAAGGCAAACATTTCGTTTGATCAATTTTTAATAATCTGTTAAATAATGTAATTTTCAATAAATCTTAGAAAGATTCGTAATACGCAGTGGGAGAATAAATTATTAAAATATTGATAGCTAAAAAGTTATACATATCATTGGCTTTTAGCATATTAACATCTACAAAACCAACAATGTACAATCTATGCATGCACAAATGACATGCAATATTCGCCAAAATTATTGACATATGCAAGGAATTCTCAAAGAATTTGTAAATGAACATGAAATTTTTTGCACTAATGCCTTAAAATGCAAAGATGATCAGTATAGAGGCATTTTAACTAACAAGCAAAATAGAGCCTATTAATAGAAAAATGCAAACTGAAATCGGGTAAATATATAGCCCCCAAAAGCTGTTTATAACCGACAAAAAAACTTGCTTATCTCTTCATCAAGAGATGCTTATGTTCTTGTTGGAAGATGCTTATGTTTCCTTTCGAAGATGCTTATCTTTTTTTTAAGCTTTCTTTACCTGATTTCAGTTGTCTTCTCCTTATCTTTTCAAATTTATTGCAGGGCATTTTAAAAAAGATGCAGAAGCTTTTTTAAATGACGCTCAAGTCTTTTTAAAGAATATTGAGGTTTATCGGAAAACGCTTATGTATCTTCAATTTAAAATTTAGTCGCATAACACAAGCATTATTTCCATCGCATACACAGAACACGAAAAGATCTTTCATCTTTCAGTATTTCATTTTACAAGCAACTATTCAGCCATTATCTATTTGAATTATAGCATGTTAATACATGGCTGAAGGGTGAAGAGTTTTCTTTGAATTCTGTTATTTGCATGTAAAAAACGCCTAGATAAAAAGAAAGGGAGCTGCCTCTTTCGAAGCAGCTCACTTTCTTTGCTCTCCTTAATAAAGGAGTATTGGATGATAGCATCATTTCTTGATGATGCTCACTTTGCGTTTATTTATCGATGATGCTCACTTGACTTTCGTCCGACTTTTTGATGAATTGAATAAGATATTCAATGTGTTCGCTCATCGGCACTTGCTCACGAATCTGTTGCAATGTATCGAAAATGCTAGTTTCACCATGATATATCAGGCGATAAGCAGTAGCAATGTGCTTGATATCTTTTTCTTCAAAGCCATTGTTACGAAGTACAGTAGCATTCACTCCTCCGTAAGTAATTTGTGAGCCAACGGCTACGATGTATGGAGGGACATCTTTGCTAAAACGACGACCGGCTTGTACCATAGACCATTGTCCGACACGTGTTTTTGGATTCTGTACCACTTGCGAAGAGAAGATCACATTATTTTCAATTATACAGTCACCGGCGATCTTAGAGCCGTAGCCGAAGACGCAGTCGTCGGCGATCTTCGTGTCGTGTGAGATGTGTACACCTTCAAGAATCGAGTTTCGATTGCCTATGCGCGTTTCGCCACCTGTGTAAGTGGCACGGTTGATAACTACGTTTTCGCGAATAACATTCTCGTCACCAATAATAAGTGTCGTATCATCGCCTTTGTAGTTAAAATCTTGCGGCTCTGCACCTAATACTGTATTTTGAAAGACTCTGTTACCGCGCCCCATGCGTGTACCTGCCATAACACTTACATAAGGCATTATTACGCAGTCATCGCCAATTACTACATCTTTATCGATGTAAGCAAAGGGATATATGGTTACGTTTTTCCCAATTTGTGCATTGGAATCAACATAAGCTTGTGGACTAATCATATCTTTTTAAATTTTAAATTTAACATTCTGTTATCGACCACCGCCAAGTGCATAATATAAGTTTACGATTGCCTGCATCTTATAAAACTCATCGGATACCTTATTCAGTTTAGCTGATAGCAACGATTGGCGAGCAGTAAGTACTTCGAGGTACGAAGAGTTTCCTAAGTTGAAAAGCTTTTGAGTGAAGTCGGCTGCTCTTTCACTAACAATTACGCGTTGTTCAAGCAAATCACATTTCTCTTTTGAAGCTTGATAGAGCGATAGTGCGTTACTTACCTCCGAACCGGCACTAAGTACCGATTGTTGGAAAGCTAGATACGCAGCTTCTTGTTGTGCTTTAGCTACCTTCAGCTGCGCTGTTAACTTTCCGTTAGCAAAGATAGGTTGTGTAAGCGAGGCGACTGCATTAGCTAATAGCTTAGCAGGGTTGATAATTGCAGAACCGGCACTATTGGTCCAACCATATTGTCTGGTTAAGGATATGCTAGGGTAGAAGGCAGAGCGCGCTTTATTCGTGTCGTAGAAAGAAGCAGCTAAGTTCATTTCCGCTTGATGTACATCGGGGCGATTATTTAACAACTGTACAGGTATGCCGACTGTAAACTTCGCAGGAAGTTGTTGAGCTTCCATAGTAGAACGGTTTATGAGCTGAGGAGCTTGTCCCAAAATCAGTGAAAGTGCATTCTCTGTTTCACGAATTTGGCGTTGCAACTCAGGGATTGAAGCAGCTACTTGTAAATAATTGCCTTCATAGCTGGCGATGCTAGCTTCATTCGATTGGCCTACATCTTTCAATTTTCGCATCGTTTCAACACTTTCCTTCCACAATTCAGCAGTTCCTTTGGTAACGGTTAACTGACGATCAAGCATCAACAACGTATAATAGCTATTGGCTACATTCGCGATCAATTTGGTGCGAACAGCTTGTTGGTACGATTTCATCTGCAAGAGTTGAGCTTGTGCACCTCGTTTCGCATTAAGTAAACTTCCGAAAAGGTCTACCGTCCAACTCGAACTTATCGGGAGTGAATAGATTTGCGACGCTTTCCCTCCGTCCCATGAGCTTAACGTACCCGAAGGTGTTAAGGCCAATGAAGGGATAAAGGCTAGTCGCGCTGCACCTAGCTGAGCTTCAGCTTGTTTCACGTTCAAGGCTGCTGTAAGCAAGTCTACATTGTGAGTCAAAGCTGTATCAATAAGCGCTTGCAACTGTCCGTCAGTGAAAACCTCTTTCCAAGGAAGGTTTCCAAAATTGGTAGAGTCGACTGCTTGTTCCTCAGCAGTACCAGGCAATACAGTCGATACATTTGCAGTATCACGATATAGGCCTTTTACCGAGAGTTGCTCAGGACGCTCATATTTTGTATAGATGTGGCAGCTGCTCAATAGAGCAACCGCACACATACTTACTATTATTGTTTGTTTATTCATATCTATCTTAATTCTATTTACGAGAGATTACTTTTTGGTGCAAGGTTTTGTATATTGTGCAAGTTCAGAGTCGATTGTATGATTTGCTTCATCATCATCCCATTTCAAAGGCTTGAAGCGTTCTTGCAAACTCTGGAATACTACAAAGAGGGCAGGGACAATAAAGATCTGG
>JAGPIY010000199.1 GCA_018054715.1 Bacteroidaceae bacterium | reverse complement strand
CTTGGGAGCTGCTGTAGTAATGGGGCTTATTTTATTGCTTTCTACTTTTATAAAGAGTAGCCTTATGCTTCTTATTGTGGGGATCATGATTGGCTATGTAGCTTCATCCGCTATTGCGTTGTTAAACTTCTGGGCTACGGCTGAGGGAGTACATTCGTATCTTATTTGGGGAATGGGGAATTTTGGGGGCGTTTCGTTAGCTCAACTACCTCTTTTCGTGGGAATTACTTTTCTAGGACTGTTGGTCTCTTTGCTGCTTATAAAGCCCTTAAATGCATTACTACTTGGGCCGCGTTATGCCGAGAATTTGGGAATAAACATTCGTAAAGTGCGCAATTTGCTGTTGCTAGCTACGGGGTTGTTAGTAGCCATTACCACGGCTTTTTGTGGTCCGATTGCTTTTATAGGTTTAGCTGTTCCTCATTTGGCTCGTTTGATGTTAGGCACCTCTAATCATAACAGTCTTCTTCCGATCACGATTTTAATGGGAGGGGTTATAGCTCTATTTTGCAACTTGATCTGTGTGTTGCCGGGTGAGGCGGGACTTATTCCACTAAATGCCGTTACTCCACTTATTGGTGCGCCGGTAATAATTTATGTGATTGTGAATCAACGTAAAATTCAATACTTCAATTGATGAAACAAAAACAGCTCATTCTTTCTGCAGACGATCTTTCGATAGGCTATCGTATCAATTCTCGTCGACTGAAGTATGTACACAGTCATTTAGATTTTCAGCTTTATCGTGGGGAGTTGACCTGCCTTTTAGGCGCAAATGGAACTGGAAAGTCGACTTTACTACGCACTCTTTCTGCTTCACAACCTTCTCTTTCCGGGATGTTATTTTTAGGCGGAAAGTTACTTTCTACTTATAGTGAGCGCGAATTGAGTAGACTGATTGGCGTAGTGCTTACCGATAAAACACAAGCCGGAGGCTTGTCGGTGTATGATTTAGTTGCTTTAGGTCGCCAACCTCATACGGGTTTTTTCGGTCGTTTGCAGTCGTCTGATCATGCGGCAGTAGAAAAAGCACTTGCGGATGTGGGTATTACGCATAAGGCGCAGCACTATGTCGCTGAATTGTCAGATGGTGAACGACAAAAGGCTTTAATAGCAAAGGCATTGGTGCAGGAATGCCCTTTGATATTATTGGATGAACCGACTGCTTTTTTAGATGTAGTGAGCCGCATTGAGGTGATGAACTTGCTGCATACGTTGGCACATACTCAGCAAAAGGCAATTCTTCTTTCTACGCATGATGTGGAGCAGGCGTTGGTTTTAGCCGATAAACTTTGGCTATTCTCGGGAGAGAATAGTATTCAATGTGGAGTAACGGAGGATTTAATTCTTTCCGGTGCCATGAATCACCTTTTTGGAGGAGAATCTGTATTGTTTGACACTCAGCATGGTACTTATTATCCGTTGGTGGGAGGGCGTGAGTCGATTCGTTTAATAGCCTCTGATGATCTCTTACAACATTGGGCTATCAATGCATTGAACCGTCAGGGCTATAATTGTTTATTAGGTGAAGATATGAGCCGATCAGTGCATTCATTGAGAGGTGAATGTCCGGTTTTAACAGTTCGTTCTTCTGATGAATTGATTCTTTCTAACGGAGACCAAGTTCAGAAGTTTTCTTCTTTCAAAGAACTGCTTAGTTTTTTACCTGAGGCAACTCTTTAGTGACTTCCCTCTTCTCCTTCCGTGAATTGATCTAGGAAGAAGGTTTCTCCATCGAATACGGCGTACGAGAATTGTGTGATCCAATCGCCTAGAATGGTGACTCGTGCAGTCGATGAGAGCATCAGATCGAGCATAATATGCCGATGACCAAATATGAAATAGTTGACGTTACCGTGTTGACGGAGATATTCTTTGGCGTAGCAGACAAGGTATTCTTTGTCTTCTCCCATATAATCGGGTTCGGGATGTTCAATCCGTTTCAATCGGCTGTGCTTGGCCCAATTAAGTCCTAATGACATGCTCCAACGTGGATGTATACACGAGAAGAGTTGTCGTAGCACATCGTTATGGAAAATACTACGCAACAATTTGAAATTCTTATCTGGATCACCCAATCCATCTCCGTGAGCTAGGAAAAACAGCTTGCCCATATGCTCTACAGTTTGAGGCTCTTTATGAAGGATTACACCACACTCTTCGTTTAAATAGTCGTATATCCATAAGTCGTGATTGCCTGTAAAGAAATGGACTTCAATCCCTTGGTCGGTTAACTCCGAGAGTTTACCTAAAAAGCGGGTATATCCTTTTGGAACTACGGTGCGATACTCGTACCAGAAATCGAACATATCGCCTAGCAAATAAATGACTTCTGCTTCTTTGCGAATGCTTTCCAGAAAGTTTACCAAACGACGCTCTTGCATCCGACGATGTGGGATGGCAAGTGAGCCAAGGTGTGCATCCGAAATAAAATAGATTTTACCCATTTAGTTATTTTCTTAAAGGAATCCGAGATCCAGTTTTGCTTCGTCTGTCATCATTTCTCTGTCCCATTCGGGCTCAAATACCAAATTTACTACAGCTGAAGTAACGCCTTCTACACCTTCTACCTTTAGGCGTACATCTTCCATTATGAAGTCTGCAGCCGGACAATTTGGGGCGGTAAGTGTCATATCAATCACTAATTCGCCGCTATCGGCCAGATCTATTTTATATATTAGACCTAAACTGTATACATCGACAGGTATTTCAGGGTCGTATACAGTTTTTAATGCCTTGATAATTTGTTCTTCTATTTGTAATTTAGCTTCAGAATCCATATAATATTTTGTTATTTAGTGAAGTTTCGTATGCAAATATACACATTCTCTTTTAGTTTTACCGACTTTCTGAAAGAGAAAATGCACTATTATTCCTCTTTTTCACTCTTTAGTGCAGCGGGGATGCACTTTTTTGGTGTAATTTTAAGTTCTTTCAGTTTCTCTGCTTGGCTTACTAAGTTGCCTCTTCCTTCTGAAAATTGACTCAGAGCCGATTGATAACTTTGTTGTGCAGTTTGAATTCCATCACCAATTTTAAGCAGTGATTCGCTGAAATTCGCAAATTTATCATATAGCAGACTTCCACGTTCTACAATTTTCTCTACATTTTGAATCTGCGCTTCGCGATTCCATAAGTCGAGGGCTAAGCGCAGAGCGGTAATAAGATTAGTAGGGGTTATGAGCACCACTTTTTTTGCGTAAGCCTCGTTCCAAAGATTTGGCTCAGCCTGTAAAGCTAGCAAATAAGCCGGTTCTGAAGGAATAAACATCATTGTAAAGTCGGGAGCTTGTTGTATATACTTGCAATAATCTTTGCGACTTAGCTCATCGATGTGCTTTTTTATGGATGTAAGATGAGCTTTCAATGATTGTCCGCGTTCCACTTCTTGCGTTGCTCCAGTATAAGTAGTAAAAGCAGTAAGCGAGACTTTGGAATCGATGATGAGGCTCCGATCGCCTGGCATGCGGACCACAAAGTCGGGTTGCATTTTGTTACCACTTTCAGTGTTAACTAGTTTATTGCCATGCTCGTCGGTGATGAATTCCTGTGCAAAGTAATGTTCTCCTTTGATGAGCCCGGAAT
>JAGPIY010000198.1 GCA_018054715.1 Bacteroidaceae bacterium | reverse complement strand
ACATATACTCCTGTGAGTTGTTCCTTGGTTACAAGAGCTGAGGAAGGTACTGTCATTCTGTTCGATTCTACACTCTTTGTTTGTAGGCCGGGAATAATTACATTTACATACATGCCGGCTTTAATCTCTGCTGATTTGCTTCCTGCTATTGCTATCTTTACCTGATATTGTCCACCTGAAAACTGAGAGGATGGACTAATCTCGGAAATTACGCCGGGGAAAGAAATATCTTGCGATTTTACTGTTAGGTTTACCGTTGCTCCTTGTTTAATCTTTGTGATATCCGATTCGGCTACTGATACTACTGCTTGGAAGTTTCCACTCTGCTCTAGAGCCAATAGCGGCATACCCGGATTGGCCATGCTTCCTTCATCCATGAACTTTTTAGTGATCACTCCCGAGAAAGGGGCTGTGATGCGTGTATAAGCTAACATCGCATTCACCTGATTGCGCATCTGCTGGGCTGTTTCCAATTTAGAGCTGAACGATTGATGCTGCAAAGTTACGTTCTCTAGTTCTTTGCTCGATGCGCTCTGATGTTGATAGAGTTGTTTAAAGCGTTCTAGATCTTTGGCAGAAACAGCCACTGCTGCTTTTGCTTCGGCAATAGCTGCGTCAGCTTGTCCGCGCTGAGCTAGTAAATCGCCATTCGAGATGTTTACTAACACTTGCCCTTTTTTTACTTTATCGCCTACCTTTACGAGAATGCGACTGATCGTTCCCATAGCTCTGGTACTGATTACTGCAGTCTGTCCGGCTTCAATTTGTCCACTTGCCAGTACACCCGACTCACTGGTTGATGAAGGCAATGCAGTGACTACTGAAACAGCTTCTTCTTTTCCTGCTTTTTCTTTTTCCGAAGAAGAACAAGACTGGAAAACTCCTCCAAGGGAGAGCATGGAGAGAAATAAAACGGATGTATATTTAATTGGTTTCATAAAATTTAGTTTTAATGGGGATGATTATTTTTGAGTAGATTGGTTCGAAGTAATGAATTCTAGATAGGCTGTAGTCAGATTCTTTTTATAGATGCTTCTGGCATAGTTCAGTTGCTGATTGGCGAGCTGTGTTTGAGCAACGAGTACATCGGTGGTCTTTTCTAGTCCTTGGTCAAAACGATCCTTTATAATTCGGAGCGCTTCTGTGGCTTGTTCTACCATATCATTTTGTTTTCGTAGTTCAAAGGCAAGGTCGTTAAGATCTCTATTGGTTTTGTGATATTCCAACTCTGCTTTCATCTTCTCATCACTTAGTTGCTCTTGTAATTTCATGCTTGTTAATTTACTTGAGCGGGCGTTGTATTTACTCTGATTGCCATTGAAAAGCGTCCATGACAAACGGACTCCAACTAGATAACTATCTGAACCAAAGGAAGCAAACTTCTTATCATTGATCTGGTAGTTACCGAATGCATTCAATCGAGGTACTAACGATAGATCCGACGACTTCTTCATCATTTGAGTAGCTGTCATTGCTTTCTCCATTGCTTGAAAGTCGGAACGAGTTGCTGACACAGGAGCATTTTGATCGATCGAAAAAGAGAGAATCTCTTCTGTTTTGTAAATTGTTCCGGTAGATTGCCCCATTAAGAGACTTAAATAATCGGACGCATTGGCTATTGCACTTTTTGCTTTCTCTAAGTTCGTTTCCATCTCACTTACATGTACTTTGGCATTTAGTACATCCGATTTACGTATTAGTCCCTGTGCAAAGAAACGCTCTACAGAAGCATAAACTCCATTTGAAGTAGCCAAAGCTTCTTCAAGTACAGCTCTCTCGCGATAAGCTAATTGCAATTGCAAATATGCTTTATTTACCTCAAAAGTAATGTATTCTTTCATGCGAAGCGTCCCATAGCGAGTTGCTTCTTTTTGAGCTGCTGCTGCTTTCCTTTGGTAAATCTGATCGAGATTGAGTAAAGGCATCTGCACTTCGATAGATGTATTGAAATCTTTCAGTACATCCGGATGGTTGAGTAGTGAAGGGTTGAAATCCCCTGAAGTCACCGACTGTTGTTGAAGCTTAAACCCAAACACATTGAGCGGATCGTTCGTCGCAATGAACGAATACGATGCATTCACCTGAGGTAAGAAGATCGCATTGCTTTTTTGGTAGTTAGAGTTCGCAATTTTTTCATCGAGCGAACTAGAAAGAAGTTGTTTGTTTTCCTTCAATGCTGTTTCTATAGCCTCATTAAGGCTTAGAAAGTGCGTTTCTGTTTGCGCCTTTATGGGCAATAGCGCTGCGAAGCAAAATGCTGTAGTCGCAAGTAACCTGAGTGTTTTCATCATTTCTATCATAGTCCCATATCTTTAATTTGGTGACAAAGGTAGCGTATCCGAAAATTCCAGTCAGCTACTTTTGTTACATAAGGTTTATTTTATTTCGAAAAAGAATAAAAAGAAGCATTTTTACTCATGGTTAAGGGTAAATCCATTTAGTGATTTCAGAAGAGTTAGCTTGTTTCGTCCCAAGCTCACTGCTCCATATTCTTCCAACTGTTTTAGCAAACGAGAGATTACTACGCGTGCAGTGCCTAGTTCATTAGCCAGTTGCTCGTGCGTAATGCTGATGGTACGATCTTGGTATAGTTCAGCTTTCTTTTCCAAAAGAGCCAGTAGACGTTCGTCCATCTTTTTAAAAGCGATTTCGTTGATGATATCCAGCGATTCTTCGAAGCGTTTGTGATAGAGCCTGAAAATATAATCCAGAAATTGTGGATAGTCTCTGATTAGCGAAGCCAACTTATCATTAGGGATAAAGAAAATTTCGGTATCCTCTTCGGCTACAGCCTTTACTTTGCTCGTGTCATTATGAAGCCCACCGAGTATCGACATAACACAACTCTCTCCACTAGTTAGGTAATAGAGAAGAATTTCCCGGCCATCGTCGCTTGTGCGCATTACCCGTACACTTCCTCTTGCTATAATAGGTATCCCATGGATATATGCACCTTTGCGAAGAATATTATCTCCACTTTTAAATGTTTTCACGATGCTATATTCCATTAGGCGTTTGCGGATTTCAAGAGAGGTCTTGAATTCTGTTATTTCATTAAAAAGATCCATATATTATTTCATAAAGATTTATAGTAAAAACCAACTCACGCTGTAAATATAGTTATATTTTTCACATTTTAAAAGCATTCTCTCTATTTATTTTTCACTTTTTGCTTCTTAAGAGTGGTAAAATGACGGTTTGCATCGTATACATATTATGTAAAGAGTTTATTATTTCATTAAAATAATTTTAAAGAGATGCACACAAAAAGAATCAAAAAGAGAATTCTAGTTCTGATTTCATGCTTATGTACAGCTTTATTTGCCAATGCTAATCGGCTGATAACTTATCCTGCACCGATCGGTATATTACAAAATACTGATTTTTCGGTGGAAGTGCGTACACCCGGTGATAAATGGCAGCCGCTTGCTGAATATCTTATTAAAGTGGACGAAGTACGAGGAATCGACCATTCCGTAAACAACTCTTCGATGAGTTACTTCGACTTTTCGGGTGAAGTAGAAATTTCAATAACTTCCAATAGAGGACCGATAAACGAAGCACGTGTTCGCCCACTTTCGTATGGTATAAAGCCACAAATT
>JAGPIY010000039.1 GCA_018054715.1 Bacteroidaceae bacterium | reverse complement strand
TTCCAAAGAGGTATTCATCATGCAAGTCTTTGGTCTGTGCATCATCGCCAAACTCCAAGACTGCTGCGCGCATAAACGAGGCCGAATGATTCGTTACTTCCCACGCCGTGCTATACAAATAAGGCAACATGCGATACCGAATGTTGATAAATCGTTCAATGGCATCATAGTAAGTAGTACCGGAGGTTCCAAAGCGATAGATTTCACGAGGCGTATCAGTACCATGCGAACGCATCATCGGGCAGAAGGTAGCAAACTGCAACCAGCGGACATACAATTCACGAAAAGCGGTGTTGGTATTTCCACCGGCATAGCCGGAAGAGAAGAATCCACCGATATCTGAGTTCCAATACGGTATTCCGCACATCGAGAAATTTAGTGCCGCAGGGATCTGTTTACGTAAATTCTCCCAACTGGAAGTGACATCACCGCTCCATGTATTCGCGGCATAACGTTGCTGCCCGGCAAAGGCTGAACGAGTTAATATATTCACACGTTTCTCGAAACTAGTTGCCCGTTGATGTTCATATATTCCACGAATATGCTCCAAGGGGAAAGCGTTACGCACACTACGCCATGTACCCAGATAGACTGAATTATCATAATCAGATTCACTTGGATTACTATGATCGGGTTCAGAAGAATCCAACCACCAGCCATCTATGCCCTTTGAGAATAAACCTTGGTTGAGATAACGCCAAAAAATATCGCGTGCTTCAGGATTATAAGGATCGTAAGGAGTGACTTTCGTACTCGTGGGATAGGATACAATTGGAATCAACATTCCCTTGGCAGTAAATTCGGCATATTGAGCAGTAGAAGGACCAAAATTTGCCCATACCGATATAAGTAATTTTGCATTCAAATCGTGCACCTTCTGAATCATATCTTTATAACCGGCATAAGTAGGATTATCAAAACTCATTGAGTTCCAGTTGGCATCGGCTCCCCAATATTGCCAATCCTGCACAATGCAATCGAGCGGTACCTTTAAATCGCGGTACTTCTGAACCACTTCAACGACCTCGTCATCGCTCTGATAACGTTCTTTCGACTGGTAGTAACCAAAGTTCCATAACGGCAGCATCGGCGACTGCCCCGTAAGATCGCGCATCTGAGTCACGACTCCATCTCCGGTAGAGCTATAAAGGAAATAATAATCGATATTCAAACCGGTAGAGCTAAAGCTCATTCCTCCTGTATTATCGGTAAAAGTAGTTGGGGAATAATTATCCCAGAACAAACCGTACTTCTTACCCGACTGCACATAAGGAATACACACTTTCATATTCTCTTGACGCAAATAAATCGTCTTTCCACGTTGTGACAAATCGCCATTTTGTATTTGCCCCAACCCGTAAATGGCTTCCTGATCGTCCAATAAGAAAGTCTGCTTTACCTGATAGCTGGCATTCGCGGCATCCTTTTTCGATGCAAAACAATATGCTTCTGCTTTTTCCCGCAACAAAGTATGTCCGGTGGCATCCGAAAAGAGAATTTGTCCGGTAGCTAATCGATAAGTTACACGTATCTTATCGCTAAACACAATAATGCTATCGGCAGTTTCTTGAAAGGAAAGTGTTGGCGAATTGGGCATTTTCGTAACAGAAAGGCTTTCCTTATTCAGTCCGATTCGTTTCGGGTACTTCACGACTCGTACTATTGCATCGGAATAGAACTGAATTTTCATTGTCACACTATCCCGTTGAATAAGCAATCCGTCAGGCTGCTTTTCATAAGTCGTTGACGTAGGCACTTGCTGTTCTTCACTCTTACTCAAAAGAGCTAGGCGGAAATTATCTATCTTAAACCAGCCACAACCATCAGCAGCGGTTTGTCCGGGTGCTCCGGTATAGGTAGCAGTATAAGGATCTGTGCGCACGCCTAGAGTGAGTTGTCCTCCTTTTTCTACCGTTGCATCGACTGTCAATGTATGGAAAGGAGTATCGTCATAGCCTAAATTATCCTCGGCATATACATCCCTGAAATACGTTTCCTTGTCGCCTGCAAATACACGTTGACCAGCCAAACGGCTCGCACCCGAGGGTTTAGCAGAAACCATCATATCTACAAAAACACGATAAGTACCCGGAACGAGCCCCACCAACGTCTGACTGATCTGAAACTTAGGGATTACGCTATTCCAAATGCCGAAAATAGAATTGCCGGTTCGAGTAGCGGCATCTCCACTACTTTCAACAGCACACCAATAAGGCTTCGCATCAGTAGGATAAGTCAACGTCCAACCGTCAAAATAGCCGGTTTCAAAACTGGGATTCACAATTTCATCACTTAACATCGCCACTACTTTTCCTACTTTTGCACAAGTAGCCGAGAGAGTAGTCAAGTTATTGCAAAGGGTGGTTATACCCGTAGCATTGACCTCACAAGTTCCATACTGCGCAATCGCATCTGCAAGCATCGCCTTTAGATCCTTTTCATAATAATAGCCGACATAGTCGGTCAGCTCTTCAGTAGCCTTAGCTATTGCTTTATTTAGTTGCTGGTAAGCAGTTGCCGACTCTGTAGCAATGCTCAATATCTTGGTCATATTTGCGATTTGTGCATTCAGCATACTTTCTGTAGCATTTGCATCTGCCAATGCTGCAGAAGCTTCTAGCATTATGGAGTCTAAGTCTTGTTTCACAGAAAATTGCATCTTATTACCCAAATTTGCAGCAGAATCTAGCTGTGCCTGTAATTCCTTTCGAAGCACTTGGATTACATTTTCTTCTTTGCTAATTAATTGTAAACGAAAATTGTCTATCTTAAACCAGCCTACTCCATTCACACCCGTTGTGCCATCCGACCTATAAGGGTCTGTACGTACGCCTAATTTCAAGGTACCATTTGTCACGCTACTCAGTACAGAAATCGCATGCAAAGGCGTATTGTCATAACCCAAAAAGTCCTCTTCTTCTACCTCTCGATAATAGGTTTGGGAGGTTCCTGCAAACACACGTTGGCCACCAAGACGGCTCACTCCGGCAGAAGTAGCCGACATTTGCATATCGACAGAGACCTTATAGACTCCATTGGGTAATCCATTCACTGTTTGCGAAATTTCAAACTCAGGAATGTTATAATTCCAAATGCCAAAAATATAGGTTCCCGTTTTTGTAGCTGCATCGGCATCGCTGTTCGCTCCACACCAAGTTAACGTAGTGCCGGAAGGATAAGTAACCGTCCAGCCTTTATAATTTCCGGTTTCGAAACTGGGATTGGTTAGTGAGGATGTATAATCCTGTGCCTGCAAGCCACCTCCGGCTATTAGCAATCCCAGTAATAGTAGAATTCTAAGAAAAAAGTTTTTCATCATATCTAGTTCTTGTAAATATTCACAATATCCTCTTCAAGGCAAATAGCTCTTAAAAGCATAAAAGCAAAGATAGAGGTTATTCTACCTTTGCCGTCACAACCTCGTTGAAAAAAGAAGCTACTCATGTTGAAAAGAATTGCATCAGCACATTATGAGCTAGATGAAGAACTCCTTTCGTATGCTATAAAGCAGGTTCCATTAACGAAGATATTTTCCTATTAAGAATATCTACAAGAAAAAGAAGAGCAAGGTTATTGTATTCTTTTCTTACGAAAGTTACAATAACTTTGCTCTTCTTACCGGAAAGGAACTTTGCTGCTCCTACTATTTTAGCAATAAGTCGTTTATGCCCTTTACAAAATCGGCCTTAGACATCGCTCCTTGTGCCATTTGAGGTTGGCCTTTCATTGGTATGAAAAGCAAAGAGGGAATAGAGCGTATGCCAAATGCGGCAGCAAGTTCTTCTTCTTTCTCAGTATCTATCTTATAAATATAGATCTTACCTTTATATTCATCGGCCAGTTCTTCTAGAATTGGCGCGATGGAACGACATGGTGCACACCATGAAGCATAGAAATCGACAATTGCAGGTTTATCACCCAGATATTTCCACTCCGTGGGATTGGCTTCATAATTCGCTACCTTTTTTAGGAATTCTGCTTTAGTTAAATGTACTACTTCCATTTTCTGATCCTCCTTTTTTATTTTGTTACTTATTTTATTTTGATTTGGATTTTGTCCTGAGCACGAGGCCATCATTGCACATGCAAACAAGAATAATACTATCTTTTTCATTTCTATTTTTTATTAAATTCAACTCCTTTTTCATTCTGCTGCAAATATAGTGCGAATAAATCAATCTACCAAACAGATTTTTTCTATCTTTGTATCGATTAAATCGATTGCTATGACTTTACAACAGTTAGAATACCTAGTGGCAGTAGATAAGTACCGCCATTTTCAGAAGGCAGCAGAAGCTTGCCGTGTGACACAGTCGACACTTAGTTCGATGATTCAGAAGCTAGAGGTTGAACTCGATACGATTCTTTTCGACCGGAACTGCCATCCTGTCACCCCGACCGCACTAGGAGAAAAACTCATCAATCAAGCTAAAGTGGTGCTCTTCAACGCCTCGCAATTAAAAGAAATGGCTCTCTCGGAAAGAGCACAAAACGAAGGGGAGATAAAAATGGGCATCATCCCTACGGTAGCTCCTTATATTCTACCTAAATTATTCAAAGAACTGCATTCCAATTATCCCAATATCCAATTGCGCGTTTTCGAAATGCGGACTGCCTATATTCTGGAAAAATTGCAAAAAGCGGAGTTAGACATGGCCATACTGGCCACTCCTTTGGAGCAAGAGGGATTCCTTGCTATTCCTCTTTATTATGAGAAATTTGTGGCTTACGTTTCACCCTTAGAACCGATTTTCCTACAAAAAGAAATCGAATCGCAGCACATGCCCACTCAGCACATGTGGGTGCTTCAAGAAGGGCATTGCCTCCGAAATCAAGTATTTAATTTCTGCCACGAGAAGTCGGACTATTCGGCTATCTATGAAGCTGGAAGCATCGATACGTTAGTAAAGATTGTGGATGAGAATGGAGGGTATACAATTATCCCTGAATTGCATATTGAATTATTACGCCCCGATCAGCAAAGCCAAATCCGGCAATTAACTTCTCCTGAACCGGTACGCGAAATTTCTTTAGTGATTAGAAAAGACTACGTGAGAGAAAGATTGCTGAACATCATTGCCAACGCCATAAAAACAATTATTCCGGCGCACATGATTGATACTCGCTTACAAAAGTTTGCTATCCGCTTATAATTCATTGTGAAGGAGCATCTCCCATCTTTCAGGAAAGCCACGGACTAACACCTAATGTAAGGCTGAAAGATTCCTGAAAGAAGATGTTTCAGGACTATTAAACTGATAAACAGCAATTTACAAACGGGCTGAAAGATGAAAGATGTTTTGTCAACTGCACGAAAAATCCCTCATAATCATTTGATTACAAGGGATTTGCTTTTTCAGCCTAGTACCCAGACCCGGGGTCGAACCGGGACGGGTTGCCCCACTGGTGTTTGAGACCAGCGCGTCTACCAATTCCGCCATCTGGGCAAGATGCTCATTCTAGGTATTTTGGCCTTATTGCGGTGCAAAGATACTACTTTTTTTTAAACTAACAAGGGAAAGTTTAAAAAAATGCAAGAATAAAGCTATTTTAGGGTCTTTTACTTGGTCTCCTCAGAAAGACTTTGTACCTTTACCCTTGCAAACTTATAAAAGAAAAGACCTATGGAAACAAGGACGGCGAATAATAATTATTGCATAATAATGTGCGGAGATATTGGCAGCCATTTCTGGCCCTACAGCAGAAAGAAAAAACCAAAACAGTTTCTCGATTTAATGAACACGGGGGAGTCGTTATTGCAATATACTTTCGAACGTTTTCAATTGTTTATTCCTGAAGAAAATATTTATATTATAACTAACCGAGAATATGCACACTGGGTATATGAACAATTACCACAGCTTGCACATAATCAAGTATTATTAGAACCAACACGCCGAGGTACAGCAGCTTGCATCGCATGGGCAACCTATCATATTTATGCGCTAAATCCAAAGGCTAGTATTGTAGTAACTCCATCTGATCATCTTATCTTCAATGAAAATCGATTTAAAAACATCGTAATTAAAGGACTTGATTTTGCGGCACAAACAGATGCCCTACTTACTATCGGAATTAAACCGACACGTCCCGAAGTTAGTTACGGATATATTCAAGTAAGCGAAGATCCGCAAGGTGACTTTTGTAAGGTGAAGACTTTTACAGAAAAACCACAAATCGATATTGCTCAGGTATTCCTAGAAAGTGGCGAATTTTATTGGAACTCGGGGCTATTTATCTGGAGCGCAGAAAGTATTTTACAAAGTATTGAAACTTATTTACCGGAAGTGGCAACAGAACTTCAACCCGGATTAACACAACAGGTATTCGGATCGGAAAAAGAAGAAGCTTTCATTAACGAGCATTTTCCTATTTGCCCGCATATTTCTATTGATTTCGGAATACTTGAAAAAGCAGAAAACACTTATATGCTCCTTGCTGATTTTGGATGGGTAGACTTATGTTCATGGAACTCTCTTTACGAGGTATCACAAAAAGACGAGAATCAGAACGTAGCAATTCCTCCTAATGCTATGATGTTCAACTCAAAAAACAATTTGGTATTATTGCCACAAGGAAAGTATGCTATACTAGATGATTTAGAAGGATATCTCGTAGTAGAATCGGACAATGCTTTACTCATTTGCAAAAGAGATAACAAAGATGCATTACGACACATAACCAACGAAGTTTTATTGAAATACGGTGAGAAATTACTTTAAATAAAAAAGAAAACAGCATGAACCTTTGTCCATGCTGCTTTCTTTTTTATGCAGTATATAGCGGATTAAAGCATAGAACGAATCGCAGCAGCAATAGCTTCAAATTCTTCAGAAGTGAATTTGAGCTTTGGACGAGAGAACAACATATCCTTCTCATCTTGCATAGGCACTAAATGAATGTGTGCATGAGGTACTTCAAGACCAAGTACAGCCATTCCGACTTTCCGGCAAGGAAAAGCTTTACCTATAGCAGTAGCCACCTGCTTGGCAAATAAGAAAAGACCTGCATATTCTTCATTGCTAAGATCGAGAATATAATCGACTTCATGCTTAGGGATGACTAAAGTATGTCCTTTTTGCAAAGGGTTAATATCTAAGAAAGCATAGAAAGATTCATTCTCCGCTACTTTGTAGCTAGGTATCTCACCTGCTACAATCTTTGAAAATATACTACTCATCGCTGATATTTTTATTAAATACCTATTTCTATAATCTCAAGATGGATTGTTCCTTGGGGTACTATAATTTCCACAACATCGCCAACCTTCTTGCCTAATAAACCTTTTGCAATAGGGGTAGTTACAGATATTTTGCCCTCCTTGAGGTTTGCTTCACTTTCCGAAACTATAGTGTAGCACATCTTAGCACTTGTTTTACTGTTTTTCAACGTAACTTTGCTTAGAATAGATACTACATCGGTCTTTATCTTCGACTCATCAATGATCTTTGCATCTGCAATCGTTGATTTGATTTTATTAATACGCATTTCAAGCAGGCCTTGTGCTTCCTTAGCTGCATCGTATTCAGCATTCTCACTGAGATCGCCTTTATCGCGAGCTTCAGCTATCTGACGAGAAATCTCAGGGCGTTCCACTGTCTCGAGCTTACGCACCTCTTCGACTAACTTATTGTAGCCGTCTTGTGACATATATGCCATATCTACGTTTTTTTATTTGTTTCTAAAAGATAAAAAAAGAATTCCGACACCTATAAATGTCGGAACTCATTCTATAATTACTTCTGCAAAGATAACTACTTTCTTTCTTTACTGCAAATATTCTTGCATGCTTTATAACATATTAACCTTTTCCACAGGTTTTTAAAGCAACTCTTTTATTGCTTTTTCAACTCCCTCAGGAGATGAATAACGAGCCTTTAATTCACTCTCACGGGAAATTAAAAAGAAAGTAGGTAAACTCTTCACATTATAACTGGCAGCAACGGCATTAGGAGTTTGGCTGTCTTCAACAACGCAAATCCAAGGCAGAGCATCGCAGAGGGTACGCCAATGGTGATAATCAAGATCTTCGCCCACTTGATAAATTTCAAAACCTTTTGAATGATATTTAGTATAGAGATCGCGTAAGAAGAAATTATGGTTAATTGCTCCTTTGTCGCCAAGATGCACAAAATCAAGAAGTACTACTTTCCCTTTCAAGGAAGAAAGTTGTTGCGAAACTCCATTCTTATCGTTCAGATTTATATTGATAATGCCAACCTCTGACATTTTGTCGATGGGAGCTTTCGCTGCAGACATTGCATCTTGCACTCGAACCGATTCAAGAGCCTTTAATACTAAGTTATGTAAATTTTGAGTACGACTTGATGCAGGCCAAAAAGCGTCCATGCAGGAGGCTACAGCTTGGTAACACTTCAAATCGGAACGATCAGAAAGGTTAAACAAAATTTGCCCGTTAATTTGCTGCAACAAGGCAAAATAAGAATACGGTTTATTAGGTTCTGCATAAATATAATTCAAGCGAATATACTGCTTATAGGCCTTAATACGACTTGACAAGCTATCGCGAACTACATCTGAGGGCAAATTGGCTGCAAGTAATTGTTTATAAAAAGCTGACAACGATTCCTGAAAAGCCCTTTGCTGTACTACAATTTCACGTATTTTTTCGGAAGCTTGGCTTCCTTTAATTTTATAGTTCCCGCCTAAGCCTTTTTTAGTACCTGTTATAGTGATTAGATCAGTACTATCTACACAAAAATGAACCAACTCATTACCCAAACGGAGACGATAGAATTCAGGTTCTGCTAAACGCTTACTTTTGAAAGCAAAGGTACCATTTTCCTCTAAGGAAGCTGAATCCAATACTTCAACACCTTCAACTCCTTCTCTTTCAAAATAAAGCATGGCTCCTTTCTCTGCATTATGGATTTCACCTTCTACTGCAAATTTGTCATTTCGCCCACAAGCTATTAAAACAAAAGCCATGAAGCAAAACAGTATTATCTTTTTCATAATTTATTTTCTTTTTACACGTTATCAAAACGCGTACAAAGATAGGCTATTTGTGTGAAAAGAGCAAAAAAACAATTCTTTTTTGCAGATTTTCTTTATTCACACCTTATTATATGAATAAATTAGATTATCTTTGCCCCAATTATATTTAGATATTTTATACATAGACAATTTTATGATTAACCCAATTGTTAAGACGATCGAGCTAGCTGATGGAAGAACCATCACTCTCGAAACCGGGAAACTGGCCAAACAAGCCGATGGTTCCGTGATGCTGCGTATGGGCAACACCATGCTCCTGGCCACTGTATGTGCCGCTAAAGATGCTGCTCCCGGTACTGATTTTATGCCGCTTCAGGTAGAGTATAAAGAGAAATATGCCGCTTTCGGCCGTTATCCCGGTGGTTTCACCAAAAGAGAAGGACGTGCTTCGGACTATGAAATCCTAACTTGCCGCTTAGTTGACCGCGCACTGCGCCCACTTTTCCCCGACAACTATCATGCCGAGGTATACGTTAACATTATTCTTTACTCTGCTGATGGTGTAGATATGCCTGATGCTTTGGCCGGTTTGGCTGCTTCTGCTGCACTTTCTGTAAGCGACATTCCCTTTGGAGGTCCTATTTCAGAAGTTCGCGTAGCTCGTATCGATGGACAATTTGTGGTTAATCCTACCTTTAAACAATTAGAGAAAGCTGACATGGACATCTTGGTTGCCGCTACAATGGACAATATCATGATGGTAGAAGGCGAAATGAAAGAAGTTAGCGAAGCTGAACTTTTGGACGCAATGAAAGTTGCACACGAAGCGATCAAACTTCAATGTCAAGCTCAGCTTGATCTAACCGAAGCTTGTGGCAAAACTCAGAAACGCGAATACTGCCACGAAACAAATGATGAAGATCTTCGTGCAGCAGTAAAAGCTGCTTGTTATGAAAAAGCTTATGCTATTGCAGCAAGCGGAAATACAAATAAACATGAACGTAGCGATGCTTTCGAAGCAATCCGTGAAGAGTTCAAGGCTACACTTTCTGAAGAGGAACTAGCAGCGAAAAGTGGACTAATCGACCGCTACTACCACGATGTTGAGAAAGACGCTATGCGTCGTTGTATTCTCGATGAGGGAAAACGCCTCGACGGTCGTAAAACAACTGAAATCCGCCCTATCTGGTGCGAAGCAGGTCCACTACCTGCCCCTCATGGCTCAGCCATCTTTACTCGTGGAGAAACTCAATCGCTGACTTCTGTTACTCTCGGTACTAAAACAGATGAGAAACTTATTGACGATGTATTGAACAATGGAAAAGAACGTTTCCTTCTTCATTACAACTTTCCTCCTTTCTCTACAGGTGAGGCTAAGGCACAACGTGGCGTAGGCCGTCGCGAAATTGGCCACGGTCATCTCGCTTGGCGCGCACTGAAAGGACAACTTCCTGAAAACTATCCCTACTGCGTACGTGTGGTAAGTGATATTCTTGAATCAAACGGTTCGTCTTCTATGGCTACTGTCTGTGCAGGAACACTTGCTTTGATGGATGCTGGTGTGCCTATTAAAAAGCCTGTTTCTGGTATTGCAATGGGTTTAATTAAAAACGTAGGCGAAGAAAAATATGCTGTATTAAGCGACATTCTTGGCGACGAGGATCACCTAGGTGATATGGACTTTAAGGTAACGGGAACCCGCGACGGTATCACTGCTACACAAATGGATATTAAGGTAGACGGACTTTCATTCGACATCCTAGAGAATGCACTTGCACAAGCTAAGGCTGGCCGTGAGCATATCTTAGGTAAAATAACGGAAGTACTTGCTGAACCTCGCAATGATATGAAAGACAATGCTCCTCGTATTGAAACAATGATTATTCCTAAGGAATTCATTGGTGCAGTAATCGGGCCGGGCGGAAAAATCATTCAGGGCATGCAAGAAGAAACTGGCGCTACAATTACTATTGAAGAGGCAAATGGTGCCGGTAAAATTGAAATTGCAGGTACAAACCGCAAATGCATTGATGCTGCAATTGATAAGATCAAAGCAATTGTTTCAATTCCCGAAATAGGTGAAACTTATACAGGTAAAGTACGTAGTATCATGCCTTATGGTGCTTTCGTAGAATTCCTACCTGGCAAAGATGGCTTATTGCACATCTCTGAGATTGATTGGAAACGTTTAGAAAGCGTGGAAGATGCCGGAATCAAGGAAGGTGACGAGATTGAAGTAAAACTACTTGACGTAGATCCTAAAACTGGTAAGTTCAAACTTTCACGCAAGGCTTTACTTCCTAAACCAGAAGGTTATGAAGAACGTCCTCCTCGTGAGCGTCGCGAACGTAGCAACTTTGGAGAGCGTCGTGACTACGGTGACCGCGAACGTCGTGATTATGGTGATCGTGGTGGAGACCGCAACTTCGGTGGTGGAGACCGCGGCGAACGTCGTGACTATAGCGAACGCGGCGAACGTCGTGAACGCAACGACCGTTACGACGACTAATAAGAAAGATCATAATCTTCATAAAGCAGCGCCTAAAGTTCGACTTTAGGCGCTGCTTCTTTGTTCTATTTCTAATAATTTAAATAATCTCTCTATAAAAAAACTGAGATTTCAACTCTGCAACTTATCGATAAACAACAAAAAGGGAAGGCTCTCGCGAGTCCTCCCTTCTACCTTAACGGAAAATATAGATTACACTTTTGTGTGCGATCTTTTTTCTTTTATGGAAACATTATTCTTATAAGATACCTTGAGCCATCATTGCTTTTGCCACCTTCATGAAACCTGCTACATTAGCACCTTTCACATAGTTTACATAGCCATCAGCCTCTGTACCATATTTTACACAATTCTCATGGATACTCTTCATGATACTCTTCAACTTAGCATCTACTTCTTCGGAACTCCAATTCAGACGTTCTGAGTTCTGTGACATCTCAAGACCTGATACAGATACTCCACCAGCATTAGCTGCTTTTCCGGGAGCATACAGAATTTTAGCATC
>JAGPIY010000197.1 GCA_018054715.1 Bacteroidaceae bacterium | reverse complement strand
ATTTTTTGATTGAATTTTAGAGTGTTTTCGTGTAAAGTTGCCATTGAGAGAACCCCTTTCTATGGTTGTTGGTAGTACATTAACCATAACAGATAGGGGTTCTTTTTTCACACCTTTTGGGTGTGAACGTGAAATAAAGAATACGTTGATAGAACAACATTTCAAGGTGTTTTCTGAAAACCTATGAATAATTCAGGTCTATACAAATCTATTTGATTTCGAAGTTGCGAGTCATAGAAAGTTCCCAGAAGGCAAGTTCGATCTTATTTACCTAAACTCTCCGGGAGCACCTGTACAAATTGAGTTAACGTATAACTATGATTCAGAGCCGTATACAATCGGAAATGGTTTCAGTCACTTAGGTGTGACGGTGAGTGATCTAGAGAGAATGCACGAAATCTGTAAAGCATCTGCTTACGAAACGGGCGAACTTAGAGGCTTTTCAGGTGGTACACCCTCTTATTTCTTCGTTACGGATCCAGACGGCTATCAGATTGAAGTCAAACGCGCAAAATAATTTTATAAAATAAAGAGCATCGGACACTGCTATTCTGAATAGTTTCAGAACAAGCAGCCGATGCTTTTTTATTTATCTAACCATCCACGTTTATGCATCACGTAAGCAACGCTCACAGACAGTGCCATTACTGAAATCAGCACATAACTTTGAACCGAACGAAAGTTATCCGGTCCGATAACCAAGTAAGCTCCGAGAGCAATGAGGACTGGCGTAATCGCCAATTTTTTCGCTTTTAATAATTGCGGAAGCGTTATTGCACCAAGTAAGGCAGGCGTAATATTATCGAATCCGGGTTTTAATACCGGATTACTCAACAATGGTGCCAAAACTTCTCCGACTACAAAATTTCCTAATATTAAAATAACGGCCGGTACCAATGATGAAACACCGACACTAATAATGGCAATAACATCACCCTTATCCGACCCCGGTTCTACCTTCGCGATTTGATGACCGGAAACAACAGCCGGTAATTTCATATTCAAAATATTCCCGGTAATGGAACTCAAGTACATCGCACCGGCACCAAATACAGGATAGTATGAAATGTTTTCAACAATTGCGGTTGGTAGGAAGGTTGCGATTAATCCAATTGATGCCGCAAACACTTCGCTGAATTTGAACGCTGTCCCATAGTAATACGCTGTGCCAATGGGGACCAGAATCATAAAGAATAAAGCAATAATACTCGTAATACGACCGAGACGGTTAATTCGTCTACTGAATAATTCATTTTTTTCATCCATCATCTTTCCCCCTTACACCACTTGCACATAGAGAATGACGGTTGTCATTCCTACGATTAAAGCAATTGGCAATGAAAAGTCACTCAGCAAGCGCCATTTCGTTACTTCGGCTACTTTATTCAGAATCATAACCGCAACTCCAGAACTCACAAACGCAATAATTGCTTGAATGTTTTGGACATTCGCAACGTACGGTACCGATAATGTAACCAAAAGCGCCACAAAAAGTGCACTGGAGAAGATAGTAATAAAACCGCCCGCCACTTTTTCTTTTTGACTCTTAGAGAATTTATCCAAACGATTCATGAAGAAGATATTGAAAAGGATGCCCCATATAATTCCGACTGTCATGACAAACATCATCACGACATAAATTTTTGGGGTCATATTGGGATCCGTGAATCCCTCTAACCCCATACTTTGAGCTGCCAAATCGGCGGCCATGCCTTCATAAGCAGCCGACCCGACTACTGATAAGCGCAGCCACGGAAAATACCTTCCCAAGGCTTGCGATAATGCCAACATCATAACAATAATCGGCATCGAAGGTACAATCGAAAAGAGAGCACTGTTGGTCATCGTACGGCGCATAACTTGCTTTGTTAAACCAATTTCTTGCCCGCGTCGCCACGCCATCCAAACGAAAATAATTGCTTGAACAGCTACAACGCCAATTGTTAGGGCACAAAGTAAGAATAGTATCGGCCCATTAGCTATTTCAAGATACTCCAAAACATTCACTCCTTTACTGTAAATAATCCGCTGCTATGGCAATAAATATGTCACAGAAAGCTAAATAATCATCAATTTCTACATACTCATTAACCGTGTGCGCCACAGAGGACTCACCCGGTCCAAAGATTGCTAAGTCAAACTCTTTTTCCACGCGACAGAAGTTGGATGCATCTGTTGCGCCACCTAGACCAAGCGCAGGCAAGTTGCGTCCCGTCACCTTGCGGATAGTCTGAACCAACACCGACTCATCTGATCTTTCTACTGCCATATTATTTTGCAAGATGTTCAATTCTAAATGTCCATCAATCGTGGTATTCAACTCTTCAATAGTTGTATTCAAGATATCGAGAACCACTCGATTGTCACATTCCGGAATCGTACGCGCATTTGCTTTTAGAATGGTCTGTTCTGGTACACTGTTGATTTGCGTTCCACCCTCAATAACAGTAAACACATTCAACATGGGACCTAACTTCTCGTTCGAAGTCGTTTTACTCGCCGCCTCAAACTTCGCATTTGCTTCCGTAATAAAGGCGTTCATTTGCATCAATGCGTTAATTCCTTTTTCCGGCATCGAGCTGTGCGCTGCGCGGCCGTATGAAATCACTTCATATTGCACGGAACCTTTATGAGCAGTGATAATCGCATCTTTACCAGATGGCTCACCAATAATCAGCCCATCAATATCGTCTAAATAGCCTTTATCTGTTAGTTGTTGCGAGCCGTACATCCCGATTTCTTCTCCCACAGAAGCCACTAAACGTAGTGTTCCGTTGAAATTTTGGCCTGTCTCTTTTAACTCTATTAAAGCTATTACCATAGCTGTTAGTCCGGCTTTCATATCCGTCGTTCCACGCCCGTACATTTTTCCGTCCTCTATTTCTGCACCGTAAGGATCATATGCCCATTCTTTCAAATCACCTGCGGCTACGACGTCCATATGCCCGCTATAAGCAAGAACTTTACCTGGTTTTTTGCCCGTTATTTCAGCAATTAAGTTGCTTCTTCCCGGTGCATATTCAACCAACGTTGAGTCGATTGAATACTCCGCCAATAAACGTTGAAAATACTCCGCAACTGCGGTTTCATTGTTGTTTTCTGATTTTATTCGGATAACATCCTGTAATATGGAAATTTTCTTTTCATTATTCATTCGGTTACACCTCTCACATTTCTAAATCTACAACTCTTCAACTTTACACTTTACACTTTACACTAATGGATAGTTTTAGTAAAGTATAGCTACAGCCGCCATTCTTTACAAATCGTAGCGCTTTGCGGAGGGTGCAGGCTAGGCGACACGGCGTGCAAAGGTCAGTACATTCAGCCTGACTTTTGCACACTTTTGCTATGAATAGTGCATGAGTCAGTTCTTTTACACAGACCTTTGCACCTTTAGGGGGCTTTCAGTGCAAAGGTCCTCATTTTTTTGCTGAGCTTTGCACGTCTACACAAAAAAACCATGTGCAATATGACTATCACACATGGCATCACATAATAATTTTTACATTGAATTGGTTTTTCTCCCTCCATATAGTCCGGAGCTAAACCTGATGGAGGGAGTCTGGAAGTGGCTAAAAGAGACTGTCATCAATAATATTTTCTTTCCGAACGTCCAAAAAATCATACTGGCC
>JAGPIY010000196.1 GCA_018054715.1 Bacteroidaceae bacterium | reverse complement strand
CTTCCGTATCACCCCCTCCCCAAGGGTTAGGAGCAGTATTAGCACGCGTAGAAATGCTCACTTCGGAAATATCAGAACCATTTGTACTGTTTAATTTTGCACCGGTAGTTGTTATATTTAGGCTAGGCCCTTCACTATCTACACTCTTGCCTATCGTCAATGCTCCTCCAGAAGTAATGCCTTTACCCGCAGCTCCAGTACTTTGACTAGTTACGGAACCTCCATAAAGATCCATCGCTCCATCACTATTTAAGCATTTAGCAGAAGAAGCATCCGATTCACTCGCTCCATTCGTATAAAGTACTCCGGTTCCTGAGAAAGTTCCGTTAATTGTACCCCCTGTCATTGTTAAATAGCCATCCGCACTAACACCTTTACCACAAGCACCACTATTTATAAGTGTAATTGTCCCTCCTGAAATCGTAATATCGCGATCACATTTCACTCCTATCGGAGAATCCAAATCACCAGAAAGCAAATAATATGAACCTGTATTCGTGAGCTTCAGTGTACCACCATTCAAGAGTATTTCTGCACCCGCTTTCATACATTTTCCTGCCTGACTTTTATTCGTAACTGTTAACTGCCCGCCATTAATAGTAATTGTTGAATCTGCTTTCAGCCCTTCTTTCTTAAGTGAGTCTGCAGCCACAGTAATATCTAAAATTCCACCATTCAAAAGTACGTATTCACCCCCAGAAATCCCATCTCCTTTAGAGGACACCGTAATAGTCCCACTTTCAACCTGTGTATAATCCTTAGCATGCAATCCATCATTTAAAGCTGTAGAAACTTGTAGACTACCACTAAAGTTAGAAGGAAATTCTAAGTAATCGTCCGTACAAACGCCATGACTATTATAACCAGATACCGTCAGTGAGCCGGATCCGCCAAACACAATTTGACCTTCTGCAAAAACGCATCCCTTTTCATCTTCACCAAGCAAATTAGTAGCAGAATAACCACTTGCATCAAATAAGTTATTTAAACTTCCATCAGCTAACACCAAATTACAAGCCTTTTTGCTCTGCAAATTAAGTGCAGAACCTATAGGATTCTTCAAAGAAACACCAGCTAATTGAATGATATACTTTTTCTCACTATATACCTTTAAATTTCCTTGCGTAGTAGTACCCTTCAATGTATAAACAAAGTCTTTTTGTTCGGTTAAAGAATTTATAGTTACGTAAGCTCCATTTACATCCACACTAACCGAATCTGCGGCATAAGGATTGAGCACTTGCGCTGAAGTCGCCCCATAAGTTATTTGCATATCTGTAATAGCCTTACCAAAAGTAATGCTATCAATTTTCGAAATAGAATAAGTCTGCACCTGAGAGCCCATATTAATTTGCATCAACGTCTGATCTTCAGAAAAAGTTATATCTTCTATCTCAGAAATTGAATAAGCTGGAACATTACCTCCCGATATATATATGTACATCATATCCTGCACATCTTGTGATTTCGCGATACATACCACGCAAAAGGCAAAAAGAAGAATTACGATTCTTTTCATAATTTACGTAATTTAAGAATTTGCCCATTTATACTCAAAAGATAAAAGCCAGAAGAAAGCATGGATAAATCGAGCGAACTACCAGCCTCATAAGTCTTACGAAATTGCACTTTTCCATCAATAGAAGTAAGAGCAACCTCTCCACTTTCCGCCCCGGTAATTGTCAAAATATCAGCACAAGGATTTGGATATATGCTAATTACTTGAACTGCAGTTACAGCATTTACAGGAGTAGTAGAATCTGCAAAATATAATTTTGAAATCGTCGAAAGTGCATAATTCTGAGCAGCTCCATTCGTCTTTACAATCACTAAATTGCCCTCTGAAAAAGACATCTTTTGCAATGACAATAAATTCAGTCCTCCAATTTGAGAGCTCGTTTGTATCTGCAAACTTTGCGCTTGAGCATTTTCTCCTATTAATAAATAGAAGAAGAATACAATTGTGATAGAGACTAATTTTTTTATCATGTTATTGAATTATGATGCAAAGATAAAGACATATTCATAAATACACAAATATATTCTCTGTAAAATACAAGATTATCGACTAAAAGAGTATTTTTACCGACCAAGCAAGCTGTTCTTGAATGTTAATGGCTAAAAAAATCTATTAAACCCACAAAAAAATGCACAATGTGTCGTTTTCTTTCAGAAATAAACTATATCTTTGCAACTGATTTAGAAAACGTGATGATAATGATAGACAAACTAAACACCTATCGCAATCTTATCCACGAGGGGAATGTTGATTCTGCGATACAGGCTCTTCTTGTTTATATAGAACAAGATTGGCCTCAGAAAGATGAAGCTTTCTACCTACTTGGCAATGCCTATCGAAAGCAAGGTCATTGGCAACAGGCTATCGAAAATTATCTATCGGCCACTGCTATCAATCCAAAAAGTCCTGCGGCTCAAGCATACGAGATGATGATCGACATCCTCAATTTCTATAATAAAGATATGTATAATCAATAAAAAGCATAGATCATATGGGGAAAATAAAAGGCGCAGTGGTGATTAATACCGACAGATGCAAGGGCTGCAACCTTTGTGTGGTAGCCTGCCCTACGCATGTTTTAGCTTTAGCTAAGCACAAAGTAAATGCAAAAGGTTATGGGTATGTAACCGCCATAGAAGAAGACCTCTGCATCGGATGTTCTTCATGTGCAATTGTTTGTCCAGACGGTTGCATAAGTGTATACCGAGCAAAGGATGAATCAGAAAAAGACTAAAATTATGGGAAAAGATATAGTTTTAATGAAAGGAAATGAAGCCATTTCGCATGCAGCCATTCGTTATGGTGCAGACGGATACTTTGGCTATCCTATTACCCCTCAATCGGAGATTTTAGAGGCTCTTACCGTACTTAAGCCTTGGGAAACAACCGGCATGGTTGTTTTACAAGCAGAAAGTGAAGTCGCCTCAATCAATATGGTATACGGAGGAGGAGCTTCCGGCAAGAAAGTCCTAACCTCTTCCTCAAGCCCTGGTATCAGCCTCATGCAAGAAGGTATTTCGTACATAGCAGGAGCTGAAATTCCTTGTTTAATTGTAAATGTGATGCGTGGTGGACCAGGATTAGGCACTATTCAGCCTAGCCAGGCGGATTATTTTCAAACTACAAAAGGAGGCGGGCATGGCGACTATCGCCTCATCACCCTTGCACCCGCTAGCGTACAAGAAATGGCTGACTTTGTAGGTCTTGGGTTCGATTTGGCTTTTAAGTATCGTAACCCGGCAATGATTCTTGCAGATGGTGTAATCGGTCAAATGATGGAGAAAGTAACACTTCCTCCCTATCAGCCCCGCCGTACAGAAGAAGAAGTCATCGCACAGTGCCCATGGGCTACTACCGGTCGTCCTGCTTCTCGTAAATCGAATATTATTACTTCGCTAACGCTTCTTCCAGAAGAAATGGAAGCTCAAAATTTGAAGTTACAGGAAAAATATCGTACCATTGAAGCGAATGAAGTACGTTTCGAAACTTTGAATTGCGAAGATGCCGAATACCTCTTTGTCGCATTTGGCTCTTGTTCGCGTCTTGCACAAAAAGCGATGGAAATTGCACGAGAGGAAGGTATTAAAGTAGGTTTATTAAGGCCCATCACGCTTTGGCCCTTCCCTTATAAAGT
>JAGPIY010000038.1 GCA_018054715.1 Bacteroidaceae bacterium | reverse complement strand
TTGCTTTATTTTTATAGCATATTTTTCACTATATTTGTGCGTGCATTTTGAATGTTTCATAGAAAAATAATCCGATGGAATTAAACAGAATAAAAGAAGTCCTTGATGAAAAAGGAATTAAGCAGACATGGTTAGCTGAAAAGCTCGGCAAGAGCTTTAGCTCCATAAACGCTTATGCCTGTAATCGTCAACAGCCAAGTTTAGAGGTTTTACATCAGATTTCAGAGATATTGCAGGTTAGCATTAAAGAGCTTATTGTTGAGAATAAAAAGAAATAGATTATGTCAAAGAAGCCCATAGTAGCATTAATATATGATTTTGACGGCACTTTATCGCCTGGAAATATGCAAGAATTTGGTTTTATTCAAGCCATAGGGAAGGATTCCAAAGCCTTTTGGGGGAAGAACAAAAAACTGTCGGAAGACAATGATGCAAGTGGGATTTTATGTTACATGTATCTGATGTTGCAAGCAGCTCAAGCCGAAAGCATTTCTTTATCAAGGGACTCTTTTCGTAATTTCGGAAAGAGTGTTGATTTATTTAAAGGTGTCAAGGAATGGTTTAATTTAATTAACAACTATGGCAAGAGTGTTGGGGTGACTATAGAACACTATATTAATTCATCCGGGCTTACAGAAATGATAGAAGGAACACCTATTTATAAGGAATTCAAGAAAGTATATGCCTGTTCATATCTTTATGATGTCGATGGAAAGGCTGTTTGGCCTGCCGTAGCAGTAGACTATACAGCTAAAACGCAATTCCTTTTCAAAATTAATAAGGGAATAGAGGAGGTTAGTGATAACCACAAAATAAATCAGCATATCCCTGAGAAAGACAGACGTGTGCCATTCTCTAATATGATCTATTTTGGAGATGGGGAAACCGATATCCCTTGTATGAAATTGATAAAAGATCAGGGTGGACACTCCATAGCAGTGTATAAACCTAGTTCTTCAAAGAAAAAGCAAACAGCGGAGAATCTAATCAAAGAGAATAGGGTCAATTTTGTATGTTCGGCAGATTACACCGAAAACAAAGAAATGCATAAAGTTGTCAAAACGATTATAGATAAGATTAAAGCAGATACAGACTTTAACACATTACAAGAAAGTCATAAGTCGAAATGTAATACAGATAAAAAATAATTTGTATGCCTATAAAAACATCACTCACCTATAGTCAGATAGGAAAGAACTTAGAGATATTCAAAACACCAATCAATAAAGAGGATATTCCTTTTACGCTTTTGTCTTGCTTCGGTACGACAGATACCCTTGTCAATCGTTATAAAGCGGGGAGCGGCACCATAGCTACATTCGATGGCTTGTTGATTAAAAAAACATTGGCTTATCGAAGCGTAGAGACCAATCGGTTGATGGACGAACTGGAGGAGATGAAAACGGATGAGAAAGTCAAGAAGAACGCTACGCCTATTCTGGCAGTAAGCGATGGCCTTTCTATATTGGCGTATGATCCCACGATGGACGAGACGTATGAGAACAAGCTTAACCTGCTTTATACAGATTATAGCTTCTTTTCTCCCATTTGGGGTGTAGGCAAATACCGGGCGTTTGAGGAGAATGATGCCGATGTAAAGGCGGCCTATAAGATGGCCAAACTCCACGATGAGATCAGGCGTGAGAACGAGTTTTCACATGAAGATGATATACACGATCTGAATATCTTTATGAGTCGCCTCTTGTTTTGCTTCTTTGCCGAGGATACCGGTATTTTTAAACGAGACCTGTTTACCGCTTCCATTCAGCAATATACGCAAGTCGACGGAAGCGATTTGTCCGATTACCTCTCCACCATATTCAACTTGATGGAGAATGCCCAACGCAAAGACAATCTGAACAAAGCATATAATAGCTTCCCCTATGTCAACGGAGGCTTATTCGGGAAGCGCATACAAATTCCTCGATTGGGACTGAAGGCACGTAAGTTGATCCTTGAATGTGGCAATCTGAATTGGAAAGATATCAATCCGGATATCTTCGGTTCTATGATTCAGGCAGTGGTCACTCCCGAACTGCGTAGCGGATTAGGGCTTCATTACACCAGTGTGCCCAATATAATGAAATTGATTGGCCCGCTCTTCTTGGATGAGCTCTATGAAGAGTTCTATAAGCAGGAACGTTCTTTCGACGAGAAAAAGAGAAAACTGGATATTGGCGTTTGGAGCCAAAAGGAGTTCGAAAAAGAGTGTAAGAGCATTGTGGCCAATTGCCGAAAGCTATTACTGCGAATTAGCAAGATGAAATTCTTCGACCCGGCTTGTGGTAGCGGCAACTTCCTAATCATTACCTATAAGAGCTTACGAGGCTTGGAGAACCGTATCTTGCAACTGATTCTCTCGATTGAAAAGCAAGGGACATTCAACAACCTCTTCAGTATGGTCCATATCAGCCAGTTCTTCGGGATCGAGATTGATGACTTTGCCTGCGAAACAGCCATTCTCTCCCTCTGGCTGGCCGAACATCAAATGAATTGTAAGTTTACAGAACAGTTTGGAGTCGCCGTCGATGCCTTACCACTAAAAGCCAACTCAAATATCCATCGGGGCAATGCCTGCCGTTTGGATTGGAACGAGGTCTGTCCGCATACTCCGGAGGAAGAGGTGTTTGTGATGGGGAATCCGCCTTATTTGGGAAGTAGTCTTTTAAATAAAGAACAACAAGACGATCGAACCTATGCTATTGGTGGGATAAAGAATTATAAGAAGATCGATTATATTGGTATTTGGTTCTATTTAGGAGCACTGTATGTAAAAAACACAAAAGCAAGATATGCATTCGTGAGTACTAATTCTATATGTCAGGGAGAAATGGTCGCACCACTATGGACTCCTCTGCTAAATTATGGAATGAAAATATGCCTTGCGCATACTTCATTCAAATGGACAAACAATGCAAAGTACAATGCAGGCGTAACCTGCGTTATTGTGGGAATAGCAGATCGAAATGAGCATAATTCCGATTGCCTGTTATTTCATAATGACAAAAAGCATACTGTAAATAATATCAACCCATACTTAATTGCAGGGAAAGATATCATCGTCTCAAAGCATCTACAGAGCATCTCCGGCTTTCCTTCGATAATTAGAGGATGTATGCCTTATGATGGGGGGAATTTAATCCTCTCAAAAGAAGAAAAACAACACTTTGTAGAATCTTATCCCAATGATTCACATCTAATCAAACGATTAGCCGGAGCAGATGACTTTATAAATGCCAAAGAGAGGTATTGTCTTTGGATTTCTGACGAACAACGAAATGAAGTGGAGCATAACCCCTATATTCAGATGCGAATCAGAGCCACAAAGGAGATGCGATTAAAAAGCTCGGACGAAGGAGCACGTAAATTAGCATTAAAGCCTCATCAGTTTAGAGAGTTTGTCGCTTGTGATGATAATACTCTTATTATTCCTTCTACATCGTCTATACGGAGATCTTACATTCCTATAGCTTTTGGGAATGACTCTTTAGTCATTACTAACTCTATGTACTTTGTTGGCAATTCATTTGGGGTTAGTTTGTTTGGAATTATTTGTTCTAAAATGAGCATGTTATGGGTCAAGACAATCGGAGGCAGATTAAAATCCGACTATCGTTACACTTCACTCTGCTACAACTCCTTCCCCTTTCCTACTATCTCCGACGAAAAGAAACGTCAAATCGAATCCACCGCCAATACCGTTTTAGATACCCGCGATTACCATATTGGCAAAACCTTGGCGGAGTTGTACGATCCCGATAAGATGCCGGAGGATCTTCGCCAAGCGCATCACGCCTTGGATCTGATTGTCGATAGTTGTTATCAAGAAAAACCTTTCGAGAACAATAAGGACCGGCTGGAATGCCTGTTTAAGTTGTATGAGAAGATGACGAAAAAGAAATGAGTATGAATAACGACCAGATACTTATCTACCAATCTGAAGACGGAAATATCAAAATAGATGTACTATTTGAGAATGAAACCGTTTGGCTAACTCAAAGAGAAATGACTATATTGTTTGGACGGGATAAATCCGTTATATCCAGACATGTTAAGAATATATTTGATGAAGGAGAATTGGATGCAAATTCAGTTGTTGCAAATTTTGCAACAACTGCATCTGATGGTAAAGTATATCAAATAGATTACTATAACCTCGACGTCATTATTTCCGTCGGATATCGAGTGAAGTCTCAACAAGGTACCCAGTTCCGTATATGGGCAACTCAGCGATTACGTGACTACATCATTAAAGGATTTGCACTCAACGACGAACGTTTTAAGACAGGTTCTTCCATGAATTATTTCCGAGAACTGTTAGACCGCATTCGGGAAATTCGTCTTTCAGAACGCATGTTCTATCAGCAAATCAAAGAAATATATAAGACTAGTATAGACTACGATCCTTCTGATGAGCAAACAACGGCATTTTTTAAAGAGGTACAAAATAAACTCTTGTGGGCTGTGAGTGCTAAAACGGCAGCTGAGCTTATCTACTACCGTGCGAATGCATCGCTTCCTTTTATGGGACTTACTTCCACAGAGAAAGCAAACAAAGTGTTAAAATCGGATATCAAAGTTGGAAAGAACTACTTGAAAGAAGAAGAAATCAATATATTGAAGCTTATTGTTGAACAATTCTTAGCTTATGCCGAGGCGCAAGCTTTAGCTCACAAGCCTATGTATATGAAAGATTGGATTGAAAAACTAAAGATGGTCTTGATAATGAACGAGAAGAGTATCCTGACAGATGCTGGACAGATATCACACCAACTTGCTTTAGATAAAGCTAACCAAGAATATGTACAGTATAAAGAAAAACAACAAGCCATAGAACATCTGAACAGCATCAAGGAGTTAGATAGCGATATTAAGAAATTGCAACGAAAGAATAAAGGAGGAAAGAAAAATGGATAACAACATCGTTCAAATAGCCTACTCCCGGTCAGGAGAATCGAGTAAAACCAACCCACTGGGTATGCGCGAGATGCAAGCTAAAGTGTATGAGGCGAAGGATAAACGATTTCTTTTGGTCAAAGCTCCTCCGGCATCGGGTAAGTCACGTGCATTGATGTTTGTGGCTTTAGATAAATTAAAGCATCAAGGATTGAAGCGCGTTGTGGTAGCCGTGCCCGAAAAGAGTATCGGACGATCATTTAAGAATACAAAGCTGAAAGAGTATGGTTTCTTTGCTGATTGGGCAGTCGTTCCGCACTATAACCTATGCGATGCGACGAATGAGAAGGATAAAGTAAAACGCTTTCGTGAGTTCTTTTCCTCTTCTTGCTCGGCGAATATATTGGTTTGCACCCACGCCACTTTACGTTTCGGTTTGGAAGAATTAGAGGATGAACAGCTTGCAGATACACTGTTTGGAATCGATGAATTTCACCATACTTCGGCAGATGCGAATAGCGGATTGGGAGAGAATATCCGCCGTATTATGAATAATACTAATGCGCATATATTGGCTATGACCGGCTCCTATTTTCGGGGCGATGGGGTACCGGTATTGCGCTCGGAAGACGAGGTTCTGTTTTATCCTATTACCTATAATTACTATCAACAGCTTAATGGTTATCAGTATCTCAAAACATTGGGGCTGGGCTATCATTTCTATCAAGGACATTATCTTACAGCGCTGGGAAAAGTGTTGGATACAACGAAGAAAACCATCATACATATTCCTTCTGTAAACGCACGTGCTTCAGGAGCAATGGACAAATATCATCAGGTAAAGCAAATTCTTGATTTATGTGGAAATGTGATAGATCACGATTATAATAAAGGTCTTGTTATTGTTAAAACATCGGATGGGCGAAAGTTGAAAATCGCAGATTTGGTGGAAGACAAGCCGGAGCGCCGAACCGTTGTTCAAACCTACCTGCAAAACATCACACATAAAGAGGACGTAGATATTATCATAGCATTAGGTACTGCCAAAGAAGGTTTTGATTGGGAATGGTGCGAGCATTGTTTAACGGTCGGAGTGAGAGGATCGCTCACCGAGGTAGTCCAAATCATTGGACGATGCACCCGTGATAGCGAGGGGAAAGAGCACGCACAGTTCACTAATCTTATCGCTGCGCCTGATGCGACACAAGATGATGTAGCCAATGCTGTTAATGATATGCTGAAAGCGATCACGGCTTCGCTTTTGATGGAACAGGTGATGGCTCCCTCGTGGAATTTCAAGACACGGATAGATAAGGATGAAGAAGGCGGGAGAAAAGAACGTTCGATCGTAGTGGAAGGACTCAAGCCTCTATCCTCTGCTCGTTCAACACAGATTGTGACAGAACAATTAGACGATTTGAAAGCCACAGTACTCCAAAATCCGATGATAGTAAAAGCGCTCGGTGGAGATACTCCACCGGAAGTAATCAACAAAGTGATTATTCCTAAAATCATACAGGAGACCTATCCAGATATTTCGGAAGATGAAAACGAAGAAATAAGTCAGAGACTGTTGTTGGAAATGGTAGTCAAAGGCAAAGAGGAGCAAGTCGGACCAGATGGAGATCGATTTGTAAAATTAACAAATAGATTTATCAATATTGATCAACTAAGCATTAGTCTTATTGATACAATTAATCCTTTCCAACGAGCTTATGAAATTATGTCGAAAGAGATAACCGCTCCTGTGTTGAAAGTGATACAAGACACGATTGCTGAAAAGAAGATGCCAATGACTATCGAAGAAGCGGTTATCCTTTTTAAAGGACCGTATCAGATGTATAAGCAATCGCACGGGAATCCGCCCTCACTCAACGATCCGGATCCGAAAGTACAACGACTGGCACAAGCGATTAATGTAATAAAGAATTTTAAGATACGCAAAGAGATGGGATTGGATTATGAACCCTCTATCAAAAGAAAAGGAAGCAACTAATGGAATGGCCACAGGATTTAATAGCTATTTTCGATGAACCGGAATTTGTGAATGTTCATCCAACAACTCAAAAATCAACAGCTGACGATCGAATCAAAGAGGCTTTTTTGGCAATTAATGATTGGTACAGAGACAATAAACGTGAGCCATCCAATGAAGCCGGGAGACCGGAAAGGACATATGCGATGCAACTGAAAGGCATTCGGGAAATGGATTGGAAACGTGAGTTTGTTCGCCAATGGGATGAGTTTAATCTTTTAGATGTAGAAATATGATGGAAGACAAGGAATTAGATGACATATTGAATGATCCGATATTTGATATATCTGATACGGAAAGAGAATTATTCACTCTACCGGAAGCGCTTCGCCTCAAAAAAGAAAGAGATAAGACAGACTACGTAGCACAACGTAAGCCCTGTGACGATTTCGAGAAGTATGCTCCTCTATTCAAACAGGTACATAAAGAATTAAAAGAAGGTAAGCGTTCTTTAGGCAGATATAATGAGAAGGCTTTGCGTGAAGGGGGATTTTATATTGTTAGTGGAGTAATGGTTTATTTAGATGAAATCATTGGCCTTCATAAAGACGAACGGAACTACAAACATAAAGATGGTCGAACTCGCGTTATCTATGAAAATGGGATGGAATCGGACATCAAGCTTCGCACATTGGGGAAGAATATCTATACGGATGGATTTATTATTACTGAGAGCAGCGAAGGCGATTGTAATGCCTTGCAAGCATTCGATGTAAATAAAGACGATGTGCACGATGGTTGGATATATATATTGCGCTCTTTGTCAGATAATCCGGAGATAGCCAACCGGAAAAACCTTTATAAAATAGGTTTCTCGACAACACCTGTTAAGGAACGAATAAAGAATGCGGAATACGAACCAACATACTTGATGGATAAAGTAGAGATTGTGGCTGAATGGAAAACCTATAATATGAAAACTCAAGCTTTTGAAGGTTTGATTCATCAGTTCTTTTCTGCTGTCAAATTTCATTTGAAGGTATATGATATGGCTGGGAAAGAGCATAAACCACGAGAATGGTATGTGGTACCTTTGCCTATTATCAAATCTACAATCCAACATATCATTGCAGGCTCTATTACCCAGTACACCTATAATGCTCAGTTACAAATGCTGGAGGAGATAGAGGAAGAAAAAGAAAGAATTATTTCCGAAAAGATAAATACCGAAGGATGGAGTATCCTTTCCCTTATCATCAAAGAGATATACTTCAAAGAGATTCTTTCTGGTGATAAAACGATTGAGTTTCGTGAGTTAAAACAGAGCAAACTTGCCTCGTATACGTGGGTAGAGAAAGAAACAGGAACTCGTTATCTAAAGAAATATGACGCTATTCGGTTCTATGTTGGGTATCATAAGAATAGAGATACCGCTTTAGTGGAGGTTGTAGATACAACTTATGATACAGAAAATCAAACCGTGGAATATCATTTGGGAAAAGTATTGGAGGTTAATTTGAAGAATAAATAAAATAACATAAGATGGAAGCATTTGATTCAACCAAAAAGAGACTTTACGAAATATTGAAAGATGTTGATTCCGGGAAAATTCAATTGCCCGATTTCCAAAGAGGATGGGTTTGGGATGATGATCGGATAAAAGGAATTATAGCTTCGGTAGCCAAATCATTCCCGATTGGTGCCGTAATGCTTTTGGAAACCGGAAACGAGAATATTCGGTTTAAAACAAAGCCTGTGGAAGGAGTTAACCCCAAGAAGGAACTATATAAACCCGAAATGCTTATTTTGGATGGGCAACAACGAATAACTTCTCTCTATCAGTCTATCATTTCGAACAGAGTAGTAAACACGCGAAATGCCAAACGTTATGAAATAAAGCGCTGGTATTATATTGATATGAAGAAAGCTTTAGATGAAAATGAAGATCTAGAGGATGCTATATTCTCGGTAAATGAGAATAAGATTATCACGGAGAATATAGGTAGAGATATTCGTTTAGACCTATCAACAAGGGAAAAGGAATGTAAAGAGATGATGTATCCCATTTGCATGGTTGATGAAAAAGACTCTTGGCGCATGAATTTTCAAGAATACTGGGATTATGATCGAGAGAAAATCCTTTTTTGGAATGATTTTGAGAGAAAAATTCTTAATGCTTTCCAAGAGTATAATATTCCCGTTATAGTAATGAAGAAAGAGAATCCGAAAGAAGCAGTTTGCCAAGTATTCGAAAAGGTTAATACTGGAGGTGTAATACTTACAGCTTTTGAACTCTTGACTGCCTCTTTTGCTGCAGAGGACTTCGATCTTAAATTGGACTGGGAGAGTGTGAAATCTGAATTTAAAGAGAATCTTGCAGTCAGTAAAGTACTTAATTATGTTAGCAATACTGATTTTATCCAGGCGGTTACACTCTATTCTACTTATATAAGAAGAAAGGTAGCTGAATCTATGAATAATGGAGATGCTTTACCAGCTGTTAGTGCAAAGAGAAAGGAAATGCTTAGTCTGAGATTAGAAGATTATAAAAAAAACAGAAACGCTATTAAAGATGGCTTTATTAAGGCTGCCAAGATACTGATAGAAAACCATATTTTTCATGCAAAAGATATACCATATACTACTCAGTTGATACCGATGGCTACGGTATTAGCTTCTCTTGGAAATGAAATCGAAAATCTGAGTAACAAAAATAAATTAATGCGTTGGTTTTGGTGTGGCGTTTTTGGAGAACTTTATGGATCAGCCAATGAAACTCGTTATGCTTTGGATTTAGTACAAGTTGTTGATTGGATAAAACACGAAGGAGATGAACCCAAAACAATCTATGATGCAAATTTCTCTCCAGATAGACTCAATACGCTTCGCACTCGAAATAGTGCTGCCTATAAAGGAGTGTACGCCTTATTACTGAATGAAAATGCAAAAGACTGGCTGTCAAATACAGCAATTAATCTTACCAGCTATTTTGAGGACTCAATAGATATTCATCATATTTTCCCTGTTGCATGGTGTGAGCGCAAAGAAAACAAAATTTCCTGGAGTGATTATAATAGTGTTATTAACAAAACACCTCTTTCTGATAGAACAAATCGAATAGTTGGAGGTAATGCTCCAAGTAAATACATTGAAAGATTAAAAAAGCATTTGAACGATGTATCAGATGAAGAGTTTAATCATCTTCTTTCCCAACATCTTCTTAATCCTGAGGATATGTATGAGGACAATTTTTACAAATTTTTCAATCATCGAAAAGAACAGCTTTTATCAAAAATTGAACAAGCAATGGGAAAAGTAATTCCCAGAGAATTATATCAAGAAGAGGAAGGTGTTTTTACGGAAAAAGAAGAGGAAGAGAATTAATGATGCTACAAAAGGCCATACAAATCGCAACTAAAGCACACGAAAGTCAATTCGACAAAAGCGAGATGCCCTATATCGGTCATATTATACGTGTGATGGAAGCCGGGAAGACTGTTGATGAAAAAATCGTTGGAGCATTGCACGATATAGTGGAGGATACCGATTGGACTTTCGAGAAGCTAGAAGAAGAAGGATTTTCTACACATATAGTTGATGCGATACGATGCCTGACTAAGACATCAGAGGATGAGCCTTATGAAGGTTTTATCAAACGTGTTCAAACAAATCCTTTGGCTGTTCGAGTGAAAATTAATGACCTAACGGATAATATGGATATACGAAGACTTTCTATTATTTCGGATAAAGATGTTGAGCGGTTAAGAAAGTATCACAAGGCTTATAAACAGTTATCATCGATGTCTATTACAAATCAATAAAACAAATGACCAACTTCGACGAATACCTCCGACAATCCGAGCCGCATAAACGAGAGAAAGGTTATGCGTGGCAAACCGCTATTGGTTTGCAGGCTGTTGATGGATTAAAGCCATCGGAATATCTTATTGAAACAGCCCGTCAACATATCGAGGGAGATATAACGATTGATGAAGTACAAGAACGGATTAAAAATTATTACCAGTCGAAGACGATCCGGACAAAAGAATCAGAAGGGACGGAAGAGGCGGATAAAGCTTCTGCGAATATCACCAAGCTTCTCAATGAACAATCTTTTGCTTTTACTGTAGCCGGATTGACTGCTGTGCATCGGCGCATATTTGACGGCGTATTCAAATTTGCCGGTAAGATTCGTGACTACAATATCACAAAGAAAGAATGGGTACTTGATGGTGATACGGTTCTTTATGTTTCAGCTCCTGATCTTCGTAAGGCAATTGAATACGATATTGAGCAGGAAAAAGCGTTCGACTATACAGACTTAAGCTTAGAACAAATTGTGAACCATATCACAAAGTTTGTATCGGGTTTATGGCAAATACATCCCTTTGGCGAAGGTAATACACGGACAGTTGCTGTGTTTACGATCCAGTATCTCCGTTCCATAGGCTTTGATGTAGAGAATAATCTTTTCGCCAAACATTCCTGGTATTTCCGAAATGCCTTGGTCAGAGCAAACTATCAGAATGTTCAGAAAGGGATTAAACGTAATCCTGAGTATCTGGAACGCTTCTTCCGCAATCTACTGATGGGAGAGAAAAATGAATTGAGGAATCGTTTGATGCACATAGGAACTGAAGTCCAAAGTATCACGTCGGAAATTTCAAAGTCTCAAATTGATACTTTGAATTGCACTTTGGAAGAAAAAGCATTGTTGGATTGTATTCGAAAGAATCCGCAGATAAAGCAACAGGAAATGGCAGAACAAATAGAAAAGTCCATAGCCACAGTAAAAAGGCTAACAGTAGGATTGGTTAAAAAAGGTATTATTGAGCGTAAAAACGGCAAGCGTAATGGCTTTTGGGAGGTGAAGATTAGCTTATAAAATCATGCTCCAAATGCTAACGAAAGCTTATAATGTCGTTTTCACCTCGCCTCTAATCTCTCTGAAGTATTGCAAACTTCAGAATTTCAGCAGATTACAGAAGCGCTGTTTGTATTTTAAGCAGAAAACTCTACATTTACAGTCTCAAAACAGTCAAATATTTGATTATCAATACATTCTATACACTTGTTTTTTGGCCTTTGTACCATTAAAACGCTCAAATGCCTATAAATAAGCAATCTATAGATTCTGTATCGGGAAATAAAGCTTGTAAGCATCTGTAATACAGATAGTTACAAGCTTCTAAGTTGAAAAATGCAAATATAATCCTGGATTGTTAATTTCTTGATTTTTAATGCAGTAAAAAAATGAACTAAGA
>JAGPIY010000037.1 GCA_018054715.1 Bacteroidaceae bacterium | reverse complement strand
CACCTGATACAGCAAATACACGTACGGCAGGAGTAGAAGCAGCATCTTGTTGCACAGTTTCAATAGCAGTAGGATTATTGAAGATATAAAACTTCTCGGTTGTTGACGCATCACCCACAATTACATAAGCACGATAAGGAGCCACGGCTGCCACGTTACTGCCGAAATAAGTACCATCTTCGCTAAGAGCATATACCGAACTACCCTGTGGTACATTCTTAAAGTTATTCACCATTTTAAAACTGCCTGTTCCTACCGATTCCAGAGGGATTGTCGCAGTAACCTGTTCGCCATTGAAGTCTACATTGCCCTTTACATTGAAATCGGGAGTATAGGATGTTTCGGGAATACCCGTCCAAGCGTACGGAAAAGCAATGATATAAGGCTTATTTGCCTCAATATTACCTGCCTCAATGCGTAAGAAACCATTCGTACTGAGTTCGTACAGCCAATAGTTGGCAGAGTTATTCAGCGTGCGCGTAGCGGCTGTTGCGCCCTCTACGGGAGTGGTTACTGTTACCGACGTTACATCAAACGGCAAACAAATAGATTGCCACATGGGGCTGGTTGCCGTACTACCAACTTGAGCTGTTGCCGCTGAATTAAAAGCACGTGTATAAGACACACCGCCGGCTAGAATACCTGCTTTTGTAACATTCAGTTCTTTCGTATCTTCGAATTTTACCTTGTTGGGCGTTGCTGTTGCAAGGTTCGAGAAATCTATCGTGCCCGAGGCATTCACCGTTTTACCTGCTAAAGCACCCGTCGGGAAGTTCGATAGTGATGATACCTTTACTTCATCCCCTTCAGATACTATCGGTGTTAAACGAAATGCAGGTTGAGGGCTTGCACCTTTTACTTCAAAAGCATTATTGTTATAACGAGTATATGAATTAGATGTACCAAACGCATAATAATCATTGAAATATTGCTCTAAAGGATATTGCTCATTGTTTATCGTAATTTTATTATCAGTCACTGCATAAGTACCATCAATAGCTATACCGTTTACCGATACCGTATAATTGCCATCAACTACCGTAGAAGCCAAAACAGATGCCTCAACCGGCTCAAAGAAAAGACGCCCCTGAAGCATTTTGTTTTTACCTACCACATGCGTAATTGCTCCGGTCTCAGGATCTATATACGAAATGGTTCTATATGCATCTGTGCTACCACCAGAACAGATATAATAAGAGCTTTCTCCATTCACAATGCCCGCCAAATTAGCAGTAAAAAAACTATTTGCTCCCGAAGTATAACCTGTAGCGTTATTCTGCGCCAATTGCTCGTATGATTGAATTTGATAGCGTCCACTTACATTATTATAATTATAAAGCCTCATCACAGTCGCTTGTGTAGGTGCGGCAGCCGAGAAGTACCAGCCATTGTTATACTGCAAATACTTACCTGTTGCCACCGAGCGAACACGGTAACAACCCGTAAAGGTGGTGGTATTGCTTATCTGAAAACTGTATTGAAAATTAGCAAAATTCGTCAAAGTTACAATATCCGCGTTCAATTCTAACAAACGTGCGTTACTCTCATCCACAGCATAGTCATCTGCCGTTTTGGTAGCCATCAAAGTTTTCAGTTGCTCTACCTTCGCGGCATCCCATTTTCCGTAATCAGTGGCAGAAGCCGCCTTTATGGTTTCTAAATCATTGGAGGCAATCACCAATAAAGCCTCATATGCTGTTTTGGCATTATTAAACGCCGCTTTATAATTGCTAATATCGGCCTCAGCAATATTAGCAGTCGCCTTATAAGCAAAGTATTCCGCTGCATCGTAAATATAAAGATCCGGATTCTTTGATGCATCCTTATCTCCATAAATTCCAATAGAGCTACCGCTCGTAACATCTGTTCCGAGCATCTTCTCTGCTTTTGCCTTGGTATTGTAGAACTTAATTCGATAAGCACCATCAGTCAAAGTCGCTGCTATCGAGACTCCACTGGCATTATAATCCATATTCCAACTATTAGAGCCATTTAAGCGCATATACGTGTTTAATTTGGCATTCTTTAAAAAATAAGGATAGGTTGCGTTGCCTGAAGCCTCCAAAGTAAAGGTAAAACCCAGCTGAGTCTCCGTTCCTATATTCTCAGCATAAGAGAGCAAGCGGATTGTTCCATCGACTACTTTCGAACTTAGCAAATTGCCAGAGGCCTTGTGCACAATCACATATTAATGTCCTGTCTCAAGAGTAGTAACATTAGTCGGTACAGCCTGCACCGTAGTAGCTACGAGCGTTAATAGCGCACAAAGCCACATTGAAGAAATTAAGTTTTTCATTGTGATTTGGTAAATTGATTTTTGAATTGATCTGCTGGCAGAATTAAATTAGTGCATATTTAATTTGCCCAATAGTATCTATTGTTGAAATAAAGCACCACCACAATCTTTCTGCCCCCTTATGGGCGCAGAATTGTGGATTCTCCTGTTTTTATGTTCAGGTTCCAAGATTGAGGCTTAGGTAACCAAAGCTTGCCGTCGCCAATCTCCAAAGGCATCCATAGGTAGCGGGAATCCCATTGTGTTTTGGGTTTCCAGATATCTCCCATAAAAATAACGGTAGTCTTTTTAGTACCAACTACCTTAATAAGCATTGTTGATTGCGAACCATAGGTGTTCGTTTCCACCGGAGCAATATCTTTGAATTCAGTCCATGGGCCTTCGAGTGAAGGAGCTGTGGAGTATTTATTCGGATTTGCACGCCATCCCGTTAACTCTGATCCGATTGAATAATAGAGTCCGTTATAATGTACTATTGCTCCACCCTCCATATGTGCTTTTACTAGAGACATATCTTTTTCAACATCCATATAGTCGGCCGAAAGTTTTGCTATGTGGAAGCCATTGGGGCGATCCTCAAAAACTAAATATGCTGTGCCATCGTCATCGATAAATTGTCCAAGGTCTCGACTCTCATGCCCTAACGGACGAAATCTACGTACAAATTTAAAATCTCCATCAGGTTTATTGCATACCGCAATGCCTACTTGTGCAACTCTGTAGTTGTCATCATCAACATGAAAATACATCACATACTTTTTTGTTTTCTTATTATAGAAAACCTTAGGGCGCTCTAATACCCAATCTTCCGAAAGACCTTCCGGAGGTAACATTTTCATTACATTCCCTCGAAATTTCCAGTTTACCAGATCTTTCGATGAGTAGCAACTCACATAACGATATTTTGGGTCTAAGCCTTGAGCACGTTGTTCACCATACCAATAATATACATTTTTTATTTTAATGATGCCACCCCCATGAGCTTGTATGTGATTGCCGGACTTATCGGGCCAAACTTCACAGGGTTTGATCGTGTATTCCTGTTCTTGGGAAGACTGAGCTTTAGACAGAGGGGTCAAAGCTATACTAATTACTAATAAAATAAAAATTCGAATTGCTTTTTTCATATATAACTAATTTAATTGTTTTTTTTTGCAGTTTTCTTGGCTTGATTAGCCCTAACTATATGTAATACGATTTAGAAAATAAAATCACCCAACCATTAGCCGTATTTTATTTCTTAACAGCGCAAAAACAATCATTATATCGTGATTATACTCCACAAACTGCCTAATACTACATCTCGGCAAGGAACTCTTCAACCCTTCATGGAAAGCGCATAACAGGTTGATATGCAAATCGTAAAACGCTGAATGGTCTTTCTAAAACCCTTCAGAACTCTTCAGGCAGCTATTTCTTGGAAACTTACAAAGCTTATTCCTAAAATAATTTTAGTTCTCAAAAACAATTTTCTATCGCATAAGAAGAGCGAATGCCAATTGGCAAATTCATTTTTGCCAGCTGTTGAATTCATTTTCGCCAGCTGGTAAAAATGAATTCAACAGCTGGCAGTAGACTAATTAGTCACTTTTATCAGTGGCTTTTTTCAGCACCATTTATCTTGCGGATCACTTTGCAAGGATTACCAACAGCCACACTATTCGCTGGAACATCTTTAGTAACCACACTACCTGCACCAATTACAGAACCTTTACCTATCGTAACTCCGGGCAATATAATAGCTCCGCCACCAATCCAACACCCATCCTCAATAGCAACAGGAAGTGCAATGGTTCGGCAAAAATATTCATTACTTTCAAGAGTCCAATTAGGAGTCAGTCGTTCACTCAATTCTATTGGGTGAGTTGCTGTATATATTTGTACATTAGAAGCGATCAATATATTACTTCCGATTGTAATTTTATTGCAATCGACAAACGTACAATTCATATTTATTGAAACATTGCTACCGATATGAATATTGCATCCATAATCACATATAAACGGACTAGCAACAGAAACGTTAGTACCGATACAACCGAACATTTCTTGCAATACCTTATATTTCTCTACTTTTTCATTATAAGACAAAGAATTGTATTGAGACAGAAGCTTTCGCGCTTTATTCTTAAATTCTAAGAAAGACTCATCATGGCAATTGTAGCACTCACCAGCCATACATTTCTCAAATTCACTTTTCATATTGCGTAGTAATGGATTAGAATATTCAATGCCACAAAAATACGATTAAAAAATGAAAGTAGAATGCTTTCTCTTGTTTTAGATCGTTCTTAAATGCTGCTCGCTTCTTCAGAATGAATAAAAAAGCAATTATTATTTAATAATAATTGAAAAAAGCAACTTCATCTCAAGGTAAATAGCTACCTTTGTACATCAAATATAAATTTATTTGCATCGCAGAATGAAAAGTATACATAATATTTATCGCATCGGTACAGGGCCATCTAGCAGCCACACTATGGGACCGCGCAAAGCAGCTGAACAATTTTTGGAGCGCTACCCCGAAAGCACACGTTTCGAAGTAACCCTTTACGGTAGCCTTGCCGCTACGGGCAAAGGGCACGGCACAGACATTGCTATTCAAGATGTACTTGAAGAAAAGGGACCTGTGAATATTTTATGGAAGCCCCAAGAGTTTCTTCCTTTTCACCCCAATGCCATGCGCTTTAAAGCTTTTGATGCAAAAGGAAAAACTCTCGGCAAACCATGGACAGTATACAGCATCGGTGGTGGAGCTTTACAAGAAGAAGGACAAGAAGAGAATCCGCTAGACGAGATTTATAATATGAATAACCTCAGTCAGATTCTCTATTGGTGCGAACATACCGGAAAGATGTATTGGGAATATGTAGAAGAATGTGAAGGCCCGGAAATTTGGACCTTCTTAGCTGAAGTCTGGGATACCATGTGTAAAGCAATTAGTCGGGGATTAGAGCGTGAAGGAGTGCTACCCGGGCCGCTTCATCTACGCAGAAAGGCTCCTAATTACTATATTCGCGCCAATGCATATAACACTTCTTTACGTACCCGTGGACTGGTTTTCGCCTATGCACTTGCAGTAAGTGAAGAAAATGCCTCGGGAGGGCGCATCGTAACTGCCCCTACTTGTGGTGCTTGCGGAGTATTGCCGGCTGTGCTGTACCATATTCAACAAGAACAGAATTGCAGTGATATTCATATTCTCCGTGCACTCGCAACGGCAGGCCTCATCGGTAACATCGTAAAAACAAATGCTTCTATTTCAGGAGCTGAAGTCGGTTGCCAAGGAGAAGTAGGCGTAGCTTGTGCTATGGCCTCAGCCGCAGCAAACCAACTCTTCGGTGGTAGTGCCGCACAAATTGAATATGCGGCTGAGATGGGATTAGAGCATCACCTCGGCATGACGTGCGACCCCGTTTGTGGCTTGGTACAAATTCCCTGCATCGAACGCAACGCATACGCTGCAGCACGTGCACTCGATGCCAACATTTATGCATCGTATACCGATGGCATTCACCGCGTAAGTTTTGACAAAGTAGTAGAAGTGATGAAGCAAACGGGACACGACATTCCCTCTCTTTATAAAGAAACAGGCGAAGGAGGCTTAGCGAAAGATTACAAACAGATGTAATCTTTCAATCCTTCCACATTTTCTACCAGATAGGTAGCTCCGGCATTGGTTAGTTCAGCAGAACTGCCATAGCCATAGAGCACTCCAATGGAGTCAATGCCCACCTTCTTTGCTCCAAAGATGTCGTGTTCTCTATCGCCGATCATCACCACCTCTTCGAGTTGCGTGATGTGATTTTGGCGCAAAACGTAACTGATCACGTCAGCCTTAGCACTTCTAGTGCCATCCAGTTCACTTCCACCTACAAATATAAAATATTTATCAAGGTCGAAATGTGCTAGAATCTGCTTGGCAAAGCAAGTCGGTTTCGAAGTAGCCACCATCAATTGAAATCCTTCCTCGCGGAAATAGTGTAATAGCTCATCAATGCCGGGATAAGGTTTGTTTTCAAAGATTCCGGTCTTGCTGAAATAAACTCGATAATATGCGATGGCTTCCTTAGTCTGTTGCTCCGAAAGTGAATAGTACTTTTTGAAAGATTCATCGAGCGGTGGGCCGATAAAAGGGCATAACTCCGACAAATCGTTTACCTGTATCTCAAATTTTTGAAGAGCATACTGCACCGAACGGGTGATACCAAGCATCGGATCGGTAAGCGTTCCGTCCAAATCAAATAAAAGGGTTTTGTATTTTCTCATAATCAGTACCAATTAATTAGAAACATCAAAAGTACTGCTTATTTCCGAGATGCACAAGAATTTGTTTTTTCTATTACTAAAAAAGCTACATCTATCACACAACCTATTTCCTTTTTTGTATATTTGCACAAAAAATTCTTCCTCTTTAGGTTTTTCAAGCATCGGTTTATTTAAAAACACATAATTATCCATATGCATAATAGAATATTAAAAGCGAATCAATATAATTTAATAAATAAAAATGGACCAATCAAATTTTAAAGACCTTATAGATCGTTCTTTGACTATCAGAGAAAGGTATCACGAATTGGAACAGAAGTTTCACGGAAATAAATGGAGTATAGAAGAAGATGCTTTAGCATTCTTAACTGATGCTGGATTAGTCGGTCGCCTCACTATGTCGCAGCAAGGAAGTTGGCCGAAGGGAGATGAAACGAACTACGAATTAGAACATAAATTAGGTGAATGCCTATGGTGGCTTATCATACTGGCAAAGCGTATGGATATTGACATTCAGCAAGCAACAGAAGATTTTCTAACAAAAACAGAAAAACTATTAAAATGAGACTTCGGTAAGTAAGAAGGAATCAACCATAAAAACACAATATTGTAATATCTTTTTCTTTTTTTTCTTGAAAAAGGCATTTGTATTTATAAAAAAACTATATTTGTACCGATTACAACTTAGTTATGAAAACAATGAAGAGTAAGTTAGTTGGTATTTGGCACTTTTACAGAGATGGATTCCGCAGCATGACAGTGGGCCGCACCTTATGGCTCATCATTCTTATTAAGCTATTCATCCTCTTTTTCGTACTCAAAATATGCTTCTTCCCTGATTTCCTCGCTACTCACAGCAAGAATGATGACAAAGGGAGCTATGTGAGCAACGAATTGATTAAAAGAGCACTACCTACCCACTCTACCCATCCCTAACTTTTAACTATACCTAGAATGATGATTGAAAGTATGAACCCCTCTTTAATTGATTGGTCGAGAGCTCAATTCGCAATGACCGCCATGTACCATTGGATCTTTGTCCCCCTTACTTTGGGGCTGGCAATTGTGATCGGCATCATGGAAACCATGTATTACAAAACCGGAAACGACTTTTGGAAGCGCACCGCACAGTTCTGGATGAAACTCTTCGGCATCAACTTCGCTATTGGCATAGCCACCGGCTTGATTCTTGAATTTGAGTTCGGCACCAACTGGAGTAACTACTCTTGGTTTGTGGGCGACATCTTCGGTGCTCCACTAGCTATTGAAGGTATCTTTGCCTTCTTTATGGAAGCGACCTTCGTTGCCATCATGTTCTTCGGATGGGAAAAAGTGAGTAAAGGATTCCATCTAACTGCCACTTGGCTCACTGCCTTTGGAGCAACCCTTTCTTCGTGGTGGATACTGGTAGCCAACGCATGGATGCAACACCCCGTGGGGATGGAATTTAATCCCGACACAAGTCGCAATGAAATGGTCGACTTCTGGGCCGTAGCCACTTCGCCTGTTGCCGTAAACAAGTTTTTCCATACCGTGCTTTCGGGCTGGGTACTCGGAGGTATCTTCGTAGTGGGCATCGGCTGCTGGTATCTGCTGAAAAAACGGGAAAAAGAATTTGCCTTGGCAAGCATTAAGATCGGCGCAATCCTCGGATTGGTCGCTTCCTTACTTACCGCATTTACAGGCGACGGTTCCGGCTATCAAATCGCACATACCCAACCGATGAAGCTTGCTGCCGTAGAAGGACTCTACAAAGGTAGCAATGGGGTCGGACTTATAGTAGCAGGTGCCTTGAATCCTGAGAAGAAAACCTACAACGACGGCAAAGATCCTTTCTTGTTCCGTATGGAAATACCCGGACTGCTCTCCATTTTTGCTGAACGAACTCCAAACGCTTTCGTACCCGGTGTACAAGATATAATTGAAGGAGGTTACCGACAGTCCAACGGCGTAATCGCAATTTCTGCAAAAGAAAAGATAGAACGCGGCAAAAAAGCAATTGAAGCTTTCGGCGCTTACCGTATCGCTAAGGATGCCGGACAAAAAGAGGTCGCAAAGACAGCTTATTCTGTATTGAAAGAAAATATGCCTTATTTCGGATACGGATATATTAAAAATGTGAACGAGCTAGTGCCGAATATACCGTTAAACTTTTATGCGTTCCGTATCATGGTACTCTTAGGAATCTACTTTATCGTATTCTTCAGCGCAATTCTATTCCTTGTGTATAAGAAAGACCTCGCAAAGATGCGTTGGGTGCACTGGATCGCTCTGCTCACCATACCGCTTGGCTACATTGCCGGAGAAGCTGGATGGGTGATAGCCGAATGCGGCCGTCAACCGTGGGCTATACTCGATATGCTGCCCACCAGTGTGGGTATTTCGAAACTCGACGTAAGTTCGGTGCAAACGACCTTCTTCATCTTCCTATGCTTGTTCACGGTTATGCTCATTGCCGGCATCGGCATCATGACACGTAGTATCAAGAAAGGACCTGAACCAATAAATATTTAACCGCTAAAGCCCAATACTATGTATATATTTCTTCAAAACTATTGGTGGTTCCTCATCTCCTTACTTGGAGCCCTATTGGTATTCCTACTGTTTGTGCAGGGAGGCAACTCACAACTATTCAGCCTTGGGCAAACCGAAGCGCACCGAAAAATGCTAGTCAACTCTACCGGCCGCAAGTGGGAATTTACCTTTACTACATTGGTTACGTTTGGTGGTGCATTCTTTGCATCCTTCCCTTTGTTCTACAGCACCAGTTTCGGTGGTGCTTATTGGCTATGGATGATTATCCTGTTCAGCTTCGTGCTGCAAGCGGTCAGTTATGAGTTTCAGAGTAAATCGGGTAACCTACTAGGTAAGAAAGCTTATCAAATATTTTTAGTAATCAATGGCATTATAGCGCCCGTATTGATTGGTGGAGCAGTAGCCACCTTCTTTACCGGTTCCGACTTCTACGTAAATAAAGACAACCTCATTTATGGCTCAATGCCTATAATTAGTTATTGGGGTAATGCTTGGCACGGACTCGATGCACTGACTAATATTTGGAACGTCACACTCGGCTTAGCGGTATACTTCCTTTCGCGAATTTTGGGTGCACTCTATTTTATCAACAACATTGAAGATGAAGAGCTGACCGATAAATGTCGCAGCTCTCTCATTCCCAATACGCTTTTCTTCCTCGTATTCTTCCTCGCATTTGTAATCCGTACTCTCCTTGCAGATGGCTTTGCCGTGAATCCTGAGACATTGGAAATTTATATGCAGCCTTACAAATACTTAATCAACTTCATTGAGATGCCTATCGTATCGATCGTCTTTCTGGTAGGTGTGGTACTCGTATTATTCGGCATCGGGAAAAGCATCTTGAAAGAAACTTTTCGTAAAGGTATCTGGTTCACAGGTATCGGCACTATATTTGCAGTACTTGCATTACTGCTCGTGGCAGGATACAATAATACGGCTTATTATCCATCCATCAGCGACTTGCAACACTCCCTCACCCTAGCCAATAGTTGTTCCAGCGAATTCACGCTCAAAACAATGGCCTATGTTTCTCTCTTCATCCCCGTTGTGTTAGCCTACATATTCTATGCATGGCGTAGCATGGATCGGAAAAAGATCACTGAAAAAGAGATGAAAGAAGAAGAAGGACACGCCTATTAAAAAAGAAAAATTATGGAATCGATTTATGATTTTACGGTAACAGACAATCACGGCAAAGACTTTGATTTCAGTCTGCTAAAAGGCAAAGTGCTATTAATAGTGAATACTGCCAGTAAATGCGGTTTTACACCCCAGTATAAAGGATTGGAAGAGTTGTACAAGAAGCATAAAGAGGCCGGATTGGTTGTTATTGGCTTTCCATGCGACCAATTCGCTCATCAAGAACCGGGGGACGATGCAGAAATCGCTTCTTTCTGCCAACTCAACTACGGGGTTACGTTTCCACTTATGAAAAAGATCGAAGTGAATGGTGATGGTGCAGCACCTATCTATCAGTTTTTAAAAAGCAAAACAAGCGGATTACTCGGAGATCGGATTAAATGGAACTTTACTAAGTTCCTCATCTCTCGTGACGGAGAAACGATATTACGTTTCAGCTCGATGAAGAAACCTGAATCGTTAGAGAAACCAATCAACGAAATGCTAAAATGAGGATAACGGTTTCCCGTTATTTCTATAATTCCCCGCTATTCCTATAAAAGGATGAATTGCAAACTGAAAAATGATTTAAAACGCTGGACGAAGGAAAACGAAATCCCTGCATTTATAACAAACGACCCCATACAGTTTCCACACCGATATCACAATCGGAAAGATATTGAAATCTCTGCATTTGTTACGGCATGGATTGCATGGGGCTCTCGTAAACAGATCATCCAAAAGGCAGATTTCGTCGACCGCATTCTATTCAAAGGTGCGCCATTAAAGTATATAAAGAACGAGGAGTGGAGAGTATATAGCGAAAATACTGATTCTTTTTATCGTACCTATAAGCATTCTGATTTTCACGATCTTTGTGAACGTCTACACGAAGTGTACACGTCGTTTGAAACGATGGAAGCTGCAATTAAAGCGAACCTCACGGAAACGGGTACGGTGTTAGATACTTTACGATTGTTATTTGGATCTGTAAAAGGAATACCCGACGAAACATCGAAAAGTGCCTGCAAAAGGTTATGCATGTTTCTCCGCTGGATGTGCCGCACAAATTCTCCGGTCGATTTTGGTTTATGGACGTGCAATGATCCACGGAACTTAATCATTCCATTAGATACCCACGTACATCAACAAGCGTTGCAGTTAAAACTGACAAATCGCCGAACCGCCGACATGACCACTGCTATCGAAATTACCAATCACCTAGCCGAGGTTTTCCCTGACGACCCAACGAAAGGAGACTTTGCACTATTCGGGATTGGGGTTGTAAAAGAAGGGGCAAAAGATTAGAAATAAGACTATAAAAGTTGTTGCATTCGCTTGAAACCTGAGTTAATTCGCAAAAAAATCAGGCTGAAGAATTCCTGAAAGATTTTTTCAAACTCTTCAGGAGTTTCTAGTTATATATCAGCAACTTAGAGCGATTCTGAAAGATGAAAGATGTTTTCGCGGAATCTTTATTTTAGATGATTTTTAAGGTCAACCAACACTTTATCAATTCTTGCTCCATCCATATCTACAATTTCGAAAGCTAGATTGTGCCACACTACTTTCTCTCCTTCTCGCGGTATATGTTCTAGTAATTCTAAAATCAGGCCACTCAATGTATTGTAATCAGATTCCGGATATAGTTCCTGCATATCAAGATACTCTAGTAGTTTATAAAATGAGCATTGACCATCTACTAACAAACTCCCATCTGTCCTTACTATAATATCCTTTTCTTCTCCCTCCTCTGTTATTTCACCCACTAACGCTTCCATTATATCGGTTAAAGTAACCATTCCTTCTATACATCCAAACTCATCTGTTATAAGAGCATATTTGCAACTCGTCTGTTTGAATGATTCTAAAGCTTTATAAACACTCATGTTTTGAGGTAAAAATTGTGCCTGCCTTATTA
>JAGPIY010000195.1 GCA_018054715.1 Bacteroidaceae bacterium | reverse complement strand
CTATGCGCTACTTGTCGATTAAGCTATTGGAGAGCGATAAAGCGAGTCTTTCTTTATTAAAAGGATGCAAAAACTTCGACCTTATCTCTGAAAAGAGTGCGATGGAGAGAAAGAAGATTGAGAAGGAATACAAAGAGGATGCTGAAACGGTAATCACTGATGCGAAATATGGATTTATAGAGGGTGCTTTAAGCGAAACTTTTACAGAAAGCATTAAGGGGAAGTGGAAGGAGAGCAGGAGTGTCGACTATTTCCTTACACATAAGTTCTTCGGATTTCCTATCTTCTTGTTTTTTATGTGGCTGATGTTTCAGGCTACTTTTACATTGGGTAGCTATCCCATGGATTGGATTGATGCCGGAGTGGGCTTTATTGGTGACCAAGTGAGGAACTTGATGCCGGATGGCACGCTGAAAGATTTACTGGTGGATGGTATCATTGCCGGGGTAGGTGGGGTGATTGTCTTTTTGCCGAACATCTTGATTCTATTCTTCTTTATCTCGCTTATGGAGGATACCGGATATATGGCGAGGGTTTCTTTCATTATGGATCGACTGATGCATAAAATTGGATTGCATGGTAAGTCGTTTATTCCTTTACTGATGGGCTTTGGTTGCAATGTTCCGGCTATCATGGCTACGCGTACGTTGGAGAACCGAAAGGATCGGATGCTGACGATGCTGATTATTCCTTTTATGTCGTGTAGTGCACGTCTGCCGGTGTACATCTTGTTGATCTCTGCTTTCTTCCCTGAGAATAAAGGTTTGGTGTTATTCTCGGTTTACATTATCGGTATCGTGATTGCGGTGTTGATGTCGCTACTCTTTAAAAAGACTTTGTTTTCGAAACAGGAAGCACCGTTTGTAATGGAGTTACCTCCTTATCGTATTCCTACGCTGAAGAATACATCTGTACATATGTGGTACAAGGGCTCTCAATATTTAAAGAAGATGGGAACTGTTATCTTGCTTGCTTCTATATTGATTTGGGCGTTGACGTACTATCCGCGAGAGGTGAAGTATGCTACCGATTATGACACGCAGATAGCCTCTATTGGTGCAAATGCAGTATGGCCTGATTCTATAAAAGAGGCTAAAACAGCGCAACTTGAGTTGTTGAAGGTGTCGGAACATCAGGAGCAGTCGTACATCGGACGTATCGGTAAGGCTATTGAACCGGCAATAAGGCCTTTGGGATTCGATTGGAAAATTGGGGTTAGCATTGTTACCGGATTGGCTGCAAAGGAAATTGTGGTAGGTTCGATGGGAATTCTTTATCATGCAAATTTGACGGCGGATGAGAATACGGGCAGTCTGATTCAGAAACTTCAGCAGCAGAAGCATACGAGCGGCGAGTTGAAGGGGCAGAAGGTGTTTACTCCTTTGGTCGCTTTTGGATTGATGCTGTTTGTGTTGATCTATTTCCCTTGTGTGGCTGTGATTGCTGCGATAAGTCGCGAAGCGAGTAGGAGGTGGGCTTTCTTTACGATGGCTTATACTACGGGTGTTGCCTGGATCGTTGCCTTCTTAACGTATCAAATTGGAAGCTTGTTTACCTGATCTATTCTAATTTTAGATTGTTTTTTGAACTTTCTACGCAATAAAAAGGCGATTGCCAATTGGCGAATTCATTTTTGCCAGCTGTTGAATTCATTTTCAGCAGTTGGCAAAAATGAATTCAACAGCTGGCAGTAACTCTTTTGAGAGGATGCTTTTGCATATACGGCTCTTACCCTTGTTCTCAAAAAAAGGAGAGTGTGTCAAATATCTTACGATTGACACACTCTTTTTATAGATTTTAATTTCGATTTACAGGGAAATCTTTATCGAAGAAATTCTTATTTGTCGAATTCAATTTTAGCATGGCCACCATCGCAGAAAGGCTTGTTGGCACTTGCCCCGCAACGGCAGAGTGAAGCTGCTTCACGAAGCTCTTCTGTTCCGTCAGGATAAATCAGTTTGATTGGACCTTTTACTATGCAAGGACCTGACTTCAAGACTTTTATTGTTACTGTTTCTTTTTCCATGATTCTGATATTTAGAAGATTCTAATAATAATAGTACTCATTTGCTTTAATACAGTCAACCCTACGGAGCCGGTGTAATAGTTGGATCTACGAACACACGGGTAGCTAGTTCTTTATCGAGATGGTAGATGCCTTGACCTTCTTTACCCAGAAGTTTGATCTGGTCGATGATTTCAAGTGCATTATTTTCTTCTTCTGTTTGCTCGTCAATAAACCATTGCAGCATGCTGGCTGTGGCATGATCTCTTTCAGCGACGGCTACTTCATAGCAGTTGCCGATGAGGTCGGTTACTACGCACTCATGTCTGTAGGTTTCTTCAAATAACTCCAAAACACTGTCCCAAGAGGTGTCTACTGCCGCAATAGGAGCAAGAATAGCTTGACCGGAACGTGTCAGTATAAAATTGAAGATCTTCAGCGCATGAGCCATCTCTTCTTGATATTGCACACGCATCCAATTGGCAAATCCTTTTAATCCTTGGCTTTCACACCAAGATGACATTGATAAATACAAATAGGCGGACCAGAACTCTGCATTTACTTGTTTGTTCAGAACGTCTTCTACTTTTTTGTTGATTTTCATAATCTGATATTTAGAAGTGATTGAAAATTTGAACTTAGTTCTCTTTTTACTAAGATGCAAATATAAACTATTTCTGAGACGAAAACAAGCTTTAAGCCAAATAAATTTTATTATTTTCTTATTTTGGCTCCTTGGTATTTCAAAGGTACATATTCTAGCGTTACTACAGAAGGATCTAAATCGAGTATTTGGGTATCGGAAGTGGAACCTCTTTTAATGATGTAGTATAACAATAGAATTGTTTTCTTTATTGGCGATAAATCTAAGTTGCGCGCAATTCTTTCTACTACCACAAAGCGGAAGTCACCTTCTATCTTTCTTTCTCGCAGTGAAGGATATCGGCTCATTAAATCTACTTGTCCCGCATCTTCCAGTTCTTTGCAAATAAGGTGCACGAATGTGTCGACGTGTATTCCTTGTTTGAAACCTGAATAGATATCTAAACGGAACATTCTCTGTGGAACGTAGGTTTTCACGTTGTACTTAAATTGATACGGTTCGTCACTGCGGTGTAGGTATACAAACCAGTACGTGTCAGCTCTTTTTGGCTGCTTGTTGATCAGTGAATAAGCAACCTTGCTTTCCATGTCGTCTTGATATTTAGCACGGGTTACGTATACTAAGTTGGTAGCGAATTTCGGGATTGTTTCATCGACACTGATTTTCTCAAGGCATTCAATGACCGGAGCAATGGGTTCGTAAGTAGCGCAATGGTTTTTAATGCGGCGTCCATTGTACCAAACATACATGATAATAAAGATGCAGCCTGCTATGAAGATGGTAGCCCAACCGCCATGTGAAAACTTAAACATGTTGGCTATAAAGAAGCTTCCTTCTACGGTTATGAAGAACATCGTCAATGGGATGCTGAACCATAACGGCCTCTTCTTATATTGGAAATACATGAAAAGCAGTAGGGTGGTCATTAACATTGTAATGGTAATGGAGAGCCCGTAAGCAGCTTCCATGTTCGATGATGAGCCGAATGCGATTACAATGATGCTGCACAAAATCATTAATGCATAATTCACTTGAGGGATGAACATTTGTCCTTTTATCTCTGT